>CAYYGK010000001.1:0-41122 GCA_964471145.1 uncultured Eubacteriales bacterium
TATAACCTCTCAAGATTTTGAAGCTCCTTTTTTCTTCCAATAAACATCAACAATCCTCCATTTACTGAAATACGAATAAGTTTATTATAATTAAGAAAATTTCATTTGTCAAAAACCTCTGAAATTTCCCCATATAACTTTTTGCAAAGCAGCAATTACCATTGGAAACAGTACAGGCACATCATAATTATTACACAAACATGTTTATACTTTGACTAAATGGGGAAAAGAATATATGATATGCAGTATCAGTGTTGACACGGAATGCTGTTAATAATACTATGATAAAGTGAGACTAAAACTGACAAGGAGGTTTTATTGTGGCTGATGACAATATTTTAACAATAACTTCAAACAATTATGACCAGGAAATTGCAAAATCTGATATACCTGTGATGGTGGATTTCTGGGCACAGTGGTGCGGTCCCTGCAGGGCTGTAGCTCCTATTATGGAGGAACTTGCAGCAGAATATAAAGGTAAAGCCAAGGTAGGCAAAATAAATGTTGATGAACAAGCTGAATTGGCTTCAAAATTCAGGATAATGAGCATACCGACAGTAATGCTTTTCAAAAATGGAGAACCTGTTGAAAAGGTTATAGGCGCCAGGAGTAAAAAAGATTTTTCGGCATTGATTGACAAACACGTTTAAAGATAATTAGGGGGGATCGATAATTGGAATGAGAACCCCCTGTTTATCCATTTCCCGGGAGTTTTAAGTGCCTTTGCATTGCAGAGAAGGATATTACCTGTGTACATATGGTGAAATTTGTTCTATAATATGGTACATGGGTAATGTATTCGTATGTGCTTAGGAACAGGTAAATAATTGTAAAGGGGGGAAACCTTTAAGATGGCAGGACAAAAAAGGTTCAAGACTGCTCTTTTCGGTTTCAGGAAGAGGGATGTAAACTATTACATAGAAAAGATGCTTAAGGAGTTTGAAGACAGGATAAAGGAAAAGGACGATGAAATTTTAAAATTAAAAGAAAAGAACAGTAATGCAAGGGACAGGTATGAGGAGCTTGCCCGTAAAGCAGACCAGATTGAGCAAGACAGGAAGAAGATTGCTGATGTACTTATAAAAGCAGAAGAAAAAGCCGAACTTATTATACAGGAGTCGCAGGAAAAGGCAGTTAAGGAAAAGGATGGTATCGAGTCACTTATTGAGGAAGAAAAGGAAAAGCTGATTGATGTTAAGCGCGAATTGAAAGTTTTAAAGTCTGAGGTAGTAAATACATTGAGGAGATATGAGGAACAGCTCAGCGGAATGATTCAGGAATGATTGGGTATTGATAAGTGACATGACACATAGTATAATGTTCTTTACAATACTTAATAGGTATTGTAAGTGATTGTGGCAGACTGACACTGTCGGTTGCTCCTTCGGGTTATGGCATGAAGGGGTTTTTTGTTATCTGTGTGCTGTTTTGCACACTGGAAGGAGATGAGTAAAATGGAGGAGCTGCTTGAAATACTTGAGGAGAACAGCAGATACACTGCAGAGCAGATTGCTGTGATGCTGGGCCGTCCGGTTGACGAAATAAGGAAAGCTATAAGGAAGCTGGAGGAAGACAATGTTATAGCGGGTTACAATGCACTGGTCAATTGGGAAAAGACTTCAAAAGAGACAGTTACCGCACTTATTGAAGTGAAGGTTACACCTCAGAGGGGAGAGGGCTTTGACAAAATTGCAGAGAGGATATACAGGTATCCGGAGGTTAAAGCCTGTTATCTGATGTCAGGCGGATTTGACCTTACTGTATTGATAGAGGGCAAGACCCTTAAGGAGGTTGCGTTTTTTGTTTCTGAAAAACTCTCCCTTCTTGAGTCAGTTGTCAGTACTTCAACACATTTTGTTTTAAAGAAATATAAGGACAGCGGCATCATATTTGATGAAAAGAAAAAAGATGACAGGGAGGCAGTTGTCTTATGAGACCGGAAGATATGATAGTTCCTGGTGTCAGAAATATGTCACCTTCAGGTATCCGTAAATATTTTGACATGGTCAATGAAATGGAGGATGTCATCTCCCTCGGCATAGGCGAGCCTGACTTTGTAACTCCCTGGAGAATAAGGGAGGCTGGGATATATTCACTTGAAAAGGGGCATACGCATTATTCTTCAAATTCCGGATTTGCTGAATTAAGAAGTGAAATTGCATCATATATGAAACGGCGCTTTGGCCTTTCGTATGATTACTTAAATCAGATTATTGTCACAGTAGGGGGCAGTGAGGCGATAGATATTGCATTAAGAGCTTTGGCAGGACCGGGGGATGAGGTAGTGATTCCGGAACCCAGTTTTGTGGCATACAAGGGATGCGCCAGTATAAGCGGTGCAAAATTGGTAACTGTTGAATTAAGAGACTGCGATGAATTCAGACTGACCCCTGACCTGCTTGAAAAGGCCTTGTCGGACAGGACAAAGGTGGTCATACTGCCATTTCCCAATAATCCTACCGGAGCCATTATGAAAAAGCGGGACATTGAGCAAATATCTGAATTGTTAAGAAGCAGGGATGTAATAGTTCTTTCGGATGAGCTGTATGCAGAGCTTACTTATGAAACGGAGCATGTTTCTATTGCCTCCTTTCCGGGGATGAAGGAAAAAACAATAGTGATTAATGGTTTTTCAAAGGCTTATGCAATGACAGGTTGGAGAATCGGATATGCCTGCGGAAACAGCAGCATAATAGATGCTATGAAAAAGATACACCAATATGCCCTGATGTGTTCACCTACAACTGCCCAGTATGCAGCCATGGAGGCGCTGAGGAATGGAGATGATGAAGTGCGCAAAATGGCCAGGGAGTATAACAGGAGGAGAAGGGTAATGGTGGACGGTTTCAGGAAAACAGGGCTGGACTGTTTTGAGCCCGGGGGGGCCTTTTATGTTTTCCCGTCAATAAAGTCTACACACCTTTCATCCGATTCTTTCTGTGAACGGCTGTTGAAGGAGGAAAAGGTGCTTGTGGTGCCCGGTACGGCTTTTGGCAGCTGTGGCGAGGGATTCATACGTGCAACCTATGCAAATTCAATGGAGAATATTATTGAAGCGGTGAGAAGGATCAGTGATTTTGTAGAAAGACTAAGCGGTCATAAGGAAAAGCGTGGCAGGTGAGGGCTGACATGCGTGACAAAAAGTACATTATTGCTACAGAAGAGAACCCTTTTCATATTGAAGTGCGAAATATATTGAACCCCTGCGGGTATGTATTTATTGAAAGGTGCAGTAATCCGGCTTTCCTGATAAGAATGGTCAGAAACTACCATCCGGATTTTGTTGTTGTTGACGACACCATGAATTTGGGGCAGCTCAGGGTAGTCCTTGAGACTATAGATGAAGAGATGCTGTGTGCCTGTATTATTGCAGGAGGACAAAAACCGGGACTTGATGAAATTTTGGAAAACTCAAGGGTTATTATGCTGTGCACAAAGCCTGTCAACAGGGATATACTTATAAATACGGTGGAAATGGCAAACTTAAGTTTTGCACGAGTTTCAAGGCTTGCACATCAGCTTCGTGAGATGACAGAGAATTTTGAAACAAGAAAAACCATGGACATTGCCAAGGCGCTGCTGATTAAGAGGCACGGCATAGGTGAGAAAGAGGCATACGGGAGAATAAGAACAAGGAGTATGGATATGAGGGTGTCCATGAAAGAAGTGGCTCAGGCAATAATTGAACATGAGAACATGAAGAGGAGATGATAGGTTTGATTGAATTGGAGCAATATGCTCAGAAAATTGATATCTTGAAAGATGAATTGGATGAAATGAGGGGATCTCTTTGACATCCCTGTCATAGAAAAAAAGATTAAGGAACTAGAGAGCGAGTCTTCCTGTCCTGAATTCTGGGATGATATTGAGAACTCTCAAAAGGTTCTCAAGGAGTTAAAATCTCTGACTGGAACTGCTGAAAAGCTTCATTCTATCGAACAGCGGTTCGAGGATATGATCACGCTCAAGGGGCTTGCAGAGGAGGAAAATGATACTTCGGTTATTGGGGAGATAGCTCAGAGCATAGAGGAGTTGTCGGTAAAACTTCAGGAATTGAGACTGGAAACCCTGCTGTCCGGAACATATGACAGTAATAATGCCATCCTGACACTGCATGCGGGAGCGGGAGGGACTGAAGCGCAGGACTGGGTTGGCATGCTTTTGAGGATGTATACAAGATGGTGCGAAAAGAGGGGTTACAGTATAAGCACTCTTGACTTCCTTGAAGGGGATGAGGCCGGAATAAAGAGCGCTGCTGTGCTTGTCGAGGGAGAAAATGCGTATGGCTGCCTGAGGGGAGAAAAGGGTGTGCACCGTCTTGTCAGGATATCCCCGTTTGATTCTTCCGGAAGGAGACATACATCCTTTGCATCACTGGAGGTTATGCCGGAGATAGATGATACGGTTGAGGTGGACATCAATCCTTCAGACCTTAGGGTAGACACATACAGGTCAAGCGGTGCCGGAGGGCAGCATGTTAACAAGACCGATTCAGCTGTGAGGATAACCCATCTGCCTACAAATACAGTTGTATCCTGCCAGAATGAACGCTCACAGCATCAGAACAGGGAGAACGCAATGAAGATGCTAAGGTCAAAGCTGCTGGAACTGAAGGAGCATGAACAGAGGGAAAAAATGGATAAAATGAAGGGTGACCAGAAGGATATAGCGTGGGGAAGCCAGATAAGGTCATATGTATTCTGCCCGTATACGATGGTTAAGGATCACCGTACCGGTCATGAGGAAGGCAATGTTAATGCAGTGATGGATGGGGAACTGGACGGCTTCATAAACTCCTGCCTCGTATGGAGGTCCGACAGTGGAAAGGGTAAAGCTTAAATAAGAATGAATACAGGTGAAAAGTTTGACTATCTTAAAAGAATATTAAAGGAAACAAAAAAAGCAGCTGTTGCCTTTTCCGGTGGAGTGGACAGCTCCTTTCTTCTTTATACGGCACATAGTATCCTGGGCGATGGACTACTGGCGGTAACTGTCTGTTCAGAGCTGATGCCGCAGCAGGATATAAAAAACACTCAAGAGTTTGCCGGCAGGTATGGAATATGGCATGTAAAGATAAATGTCAATATTGATTCAATCTGTGGTTTTAGGCCCAACACGCCTGACAGGTGTTTCCTGTGTAAAAGGCATATTATGAAGGAAGTAATCAGTGCCGCCAAAAAGTACGGCATAACGCGTGTTGTGGAGGGTTCAAACACAGACGACAGATCTGATTTCAGGCCGGGGCAAAAAGCACTTGAAGAGCTGGGGGTTGAAAGCCCCTTAATCCGGGCAGGTCTGACAAAGGCGGAAATACGCAGGGTTTCAGCGGCTCTTGGGCTTGAAACGCATGACAGGCCTGCTCAAGCATGTCTTGCTTCAAGAATACCTTACGGAGAAGAGATTACCCGGGAAAAGCTTAAGGTCATAGAGGATGCGGAGCAGTATCTGCGGAAGCAGGGATTTACACAGGTACGTGTTCGCCATCATCAAAGCATTGCAAGAATAGAAGTTTTGCCAAGGCAAATGGAGATTCTTTTCCGTGACGGTGTGATGCAGAAAGTGGATGCCACGCTCAGGCAGCTGGGTTTTAATTATGTCACCCTGGATCTGGGGGGATACAGGACAGGCAGCCTTAACGAGTCTTTATGAGTAAGGCTGCCTGACTGCAGGTTACCTTAAATCAACACGCCTTTCCAGCAGCATTGAAGAGACAAAGTACGATATTGAAATATAAACTGTGTACATAGCCCCCATGATCAGGGTATACTTCATTATAATGGTGTTAATGTTTATTGACATATTGTTTTTTAAAAACACAACCGCCGGTTCGTACATCGACAGGCTTTTAAAGTCGTCCATCAGACCAAACAAGGATACAATACCCATGCTTGCAAACTGCATGCCTGTATTCAGTGCAAGATAAAACACGATGCTTACAAGCCAGCTGTATTTGCTGCCAGACAGAAGTGTTACCGTAAGGGTTATTGCAAGCACAGCAGTTGTAATGATATTCAGCCACTGCAGCACGGTTGAAAAGGACAGCACGAATACATGACCGGCAGAGGGTATATAGTCTTTCAGATACTGCGTTATCATGCTGAAGAATTCACTGTATACACTCTTTAGTACAAGATAATCAATGACCAGAAGACCGGTAGCAATCAATACAAAAAACAGAAGCTCTGCAAGGCTTACTATCATTTTTGCACCAATGATTTTGTAGGCACTGTTGGGGGTCAAAAACAGCATATAACCTTGCCTGCTGTTTAAGTCCCTGTAGTATGTCCGTATTCCGTCAAACAGGACAAACAGGTACACACCTGCCGTAAGCAGTATCAGAAGTATAACTGACAGAGCCGTCCAGCTGTTTCCCTTATAAAAACCAAGCACTATCAGGCTCTGCACTACGGTGATTATAAGCACAACAACAAATACTGCATTTTTACGCCTTTGGACTTCATATTTTATGAGATTAAGCACTGGTAAACACCTCCCTGTAGGTCTGTGCAATTGATTTTCCTGTTTCGGCACGCAGCTCCTCAGCATTTTTTGAAAGTACAATTTTGCCCTTCTTAATCAACATAACAGAATCCAGCAGGTTTTCAACAGCATCAATGAGGTGGCTGGATAGTATTATCGCATTGTTTTCACCAGCCTGCCGTATAATCGCATCAACTATTTTGTCCCGTGCAATAAGGTCTATGCCGTTTAACGGCTCATCCAGCATAAACAAAAGTGCATTTCTTGACATAGTCACCGCTACCCGGAGTTTTGCAGCCATGCCTGATGACAGTGATTTTACTTTCATTTCCATATCCAGCTCCATGTATTTTACAAGCTGTGCATACCTTGCCCAGTCAAAGTCCTCATAAAAGTCCAGGTAGAACCTGCCTACCTGCCGTATTGTCATATACCTGTAAAAAAACTGTTCGGTACACATGAATGCAACGCTCTTTTTTGTCTGTGTTCCTACAGGAATGCCGGCGACTTCTGCTTTTCCGCATGTAGGATTAAGCAGTCCTGCAATTATTTTCATATAGGTGGTTTTTCCGCTGCCGTTGGATCCCAGCAAACCGTATATACCGCCTTTTTCAATTACGGTATCTGCGTCTTTAACGGCATATACCGAGCCGAATGCTTTGGTAAGACCCTCAGTTTTTAGTATTGCCATTTTCCATTACCTCTCTTTCATCAATGAATTCATGCATGTCGGTGAAGCTGAACCCAAGCTGTTTCATGCTGCGTACAAATATATCTGCCGTTCTTTGTGCCATCTCGTTTCGAATCCGGGATATTGTACCGGCTGATTCTGTAACAAATGTCCCCAGACCTCTTTTTGTCTGGCATATGCCCTGATCATTCAGTTCGTGATAAACACGCACGGCCGTATTTGGGTTAATGCCGTATTCAACAGCAAGGTCCCTGCTTGAAGGTAGTCTGTCACCAGGCTTGTATACGCCCAGAACGACCTTCTGCCTGATGTCTTCAGCAACCTGCAGGTAAATGGGTGTACTCGGATTAAATTCCATAAAATCACCTCTTTACTAGTGCACTATAAATATAGTACACTAGTATTATAATATCGTCAATATTTTTTTGCACAATTTTAACTGTATATAAAGAATGCCGCTGAAAAATAATAAAACCACAAAGAAATGAGGAGGATTCATATGGACAAGTGCCAGCGGGTAATGTGTTCGGTTTCCAGCTGTATTCACAACCATAAGGACGGTAATATGTGTAATTTAGACTCAGTGCAGATAAGTGCTGCTGCCAAGTCGGACAGCGGAGCGCCCTATGATGAAACGCTCTGTGCAAGCTACAAGCCTCACCAGAATATGAAGTAGACGAATCTGTCCGGGGAACATGAACCATGTTCCCCGGTGCAAAAAGGGATTACGAGGCAGTGGGCAGAAAAAGCAGGGTATAACACAGTTAGTGAAAAACAAGCAGAAATGAAGCGACCGAGAACAGAAGGCTTACAAGTGTTCCCAGCAGATAGTATTCCCCGAACTCACGGTCTTTTGATATTCTGCTGTATCTCGCTATTGACTTTGCAGTAAGAACCAGCCCGATTGCAGAATACTGGCCGATGCTCATGAAAACAACTATGATTATTCTCTCCAGTGTGCCTATTACGGCACCTGTCTTTCGGTTGTCTTCAATTTCATCTTCAACAGGCTTGAAGTGTGAAAACATCCTGCGGAAAGTGACATTTGCCGGTTTACCTATAATAAGCAGCAATAATGCCCATTTGAGCAGTGTGGTTTTGTCAATGCCCATAATATTTATTACCTGTGAGACGGCTTCCAGAATATTTAATGAATTGCCTCTGAGGGTGAAAACGCCTCCCAGCAGCAGGATTGTTATTACATGTGCAGCCTGGTCCAACGCATATACCGGCCCGGACGGAGTATTGTAAAGCCTGCACACTGTGAACTTGACAATATCAATCAGCAAATGTATTACTGCTGAAATAAAGACATATGTAAAAAGCTCCACATCCCAGAAAAAAGAGGCAACGACTGCTGAGACAACGGCATACACAAGCGAATGCATCAGTACCCGGTGTATTTTCCGGTCTTTGCATTCAGCCAGCCGGCGAGGCTGAAAATAGTAATCCCCCAGTATGTGAGATGTAAGAAGCAGCAGGCTTAATCCCTCAATCATTGTCTACCCCTTCACGCCATATTTTTAAGTGCATTCTGTATTTCCCTTTTTGCATACAGGTAATTGTAAAACCCTGAACTGCTCAATGATCTCTGTATCGTTGACTGTGAAACTCCCAGCCTGTTGGCGGTTTGTGTCTGACTGTCCCCGAAACTCAGGTAGTCGGATATGGCCTCCCTCTGCTTCCTTGTCCATTTCTTTTCAATGAATGAACACAGCGCAAGTGATACATTTACAAGGCGGTCAACGCTGCTTTTTTCAGATTGTATTTTAACGTCAGCATCGCTGCGGGCCTTGCTCTTTTCTGCGTTCTTTAATTCATCTATCATTTTTCGTGCCCTGTGATAGGCAGGCCCGTCCGTTCCAAAGGGCATATTCCTTTGTATTGCGGTATTAATATCTCCTATCCCTATGCCAAACCGTATACTGACAGGAGACATCTTCATCTTTATGCATTCAATTATATCAATAACACTGTCCGGGTTTTCAAGAAGGCCTTGAAATTCATCCCCCAGTGTTATCATGAAGTCTGATGCAATAAGTTTGTCAAACTTGTTGTTTATATGCTCAAGTATCTGCTTGAGCCTGTTCTGGGCACCGGACCGGTCCTGTATATTCCTTGATCGTATAATGTCTCCTATCACAGCACAATACATACAGCATCATCCTCTCTCATATGTATATTACAGGAAAGACGTTGGAATTGTCAATGATTATGCATGTATGAGAGCATGTTATTCAGTCATGCATATACCAATGCATAAGCATGGATTATGCATTGGTATATGCATAATATACAGTACCGGGTTGACAGAACAGGGATATTAAAGCATACTTGAATAGTGAAAACACACACGTCCTATTCAGGGGGTTTAAGGATGTGAATATGAAAAGAGCGGCATTAATTTTTGCGGTAGTGATAGCTGCAGCGGCAGGGTGCACCGTGGTTCCTCGGGAAGTTATAAAGACTGATGTTCCCAAAAAGCCGGAAAGAGGGTTTTTTATGGGGGTGCTGCCGGTGCCCGCAGAAGAGCAGACTTTTGAGGAGGTTTACAAAGAAACATCGACACATTCTGAAATTGTACCGGTATGGGGAAGACCAACTCCCTTCTACAACCTGCCTTCAGACTTGTCGGGCAGCTGGGGGGAAACCTTTGTGGAAGGATACACAAGGCAGAATGGCATGGTGCCCATGATAAGCATGTCATTTATGGACAGAGGGCTGACCCTTGCAATACCTCCCGGCATGGATGGTGCATCATTAAGCAGCAAAGATTGGAGAGACAGTTATATAGAGGCAGCGGTTGAAGCGGTTAAGGCCGCAAGGCCCCAATTCTTGTCGGCAGGCAATGAGGTTAACCGCTGGTATGAGAAATACGGCGGGGGAACTGAAGACCCCAACGGATTCGGACACTTTGCAAGCCTGTATGAGGAAGTTTATGATGCTGTAAAGAAGGTATCGCCTGACACTCTTGTGTTTTGTACATTTTCACGTGAAATTGTTTCGGAAAACAGAGAGGCAGACCTTGCAGCAGTTGATATGTTTAAGCCCCACAAGATGGACATGCTTGTTTTCACAAGCTATCCGCACTCGGTAAGAGGAATAAACAGGCCTGGGGACATCCCGGAAGATTACTATTCCAGAGCTGCTGACTGTATGCCAGGCAAGGCGTTCGGTTTCAGTGAAATTGCATGGCCGTCAAGAAGTGAGTTTGGCGGAGAAAGTGCTCAGGCAGAATTTCTTTATATGGTTTCAACCCCTCTTACACGAAGCAGGGGTATTAAGCTTGAGATGATAATGTGGCCGTGGCTTACAGATCTTGATAACAGCGACTTTATCGGTCTTTTAGGAAGGGACGGGACTAAGAAGCCTGCGTTCAGGGTCTGGAAGAACCTGTACCTGAGCAGGGGGATTAACGGGATAAGACTGAGGGAAACCTCAATATCCCGGCACAAGGTAAAAATGGGACCTGAAAGTGACAGCTTTCCTCCAATACTGAACTATGATGGATGGAAAACTCCCGTACCTATGCCGGGAGAGGTAAACACTCCGGGAGGAGAGGACTCCCCCTTTATAACAAATGACGGTAAAGACTTCTACTTCTTCTTTACCCCTGATACCGATGTGGCTGTTGAAAAACAGGTGATTGACGGGGTGACAGGCACCTGGATGGTCTCTATGACGAATGACGGATGGACAAAACCCCAAAGGGTTGTACTGCATGATGATGCGGCAATGGACGGGTGTACATACGTAAACGGGGATATAATGTGGTTTGCATCTGTAAGGGCGGGCAATTACGGGGAGATTGACATCTATACAGCAAGGCTTGTGGATGGCAGATGGACCGATGTAAGCAATGCAGGAGAGCAGCTCAACAGTGATTATGACCTGGGGGAGTTCCACATAACTGCAGACGGACAGGAGATGTACTGCGGCGGATCGCAAAAATGGGAGGATTTTGAGGGCAAGGACATATATGTGCTAAAGAAGACAGGGGATGGATGGAGCCCGCCTGTAGTTCTGCCTGCACCGGTAAACACCAGGAAGTATAATGAGGACCAGCCATTTATCAGCACCGACGGGACAGAGCTTTGGTTTACGGGACAGAGCAGGCTTGGTCATCCCGGCCCTGCTGTTTTCAGGTCAGAGAGGATGCCTGACGGAAGCTGGGGAGAGCCTGATGAGGTAATATCACGCTTTGCGGGGGAGCCCACAGTTGATGATGCAGGAAACATATACTTTGTACACCACTTTTTTACCAGGGATATGAAGATGATAGAGGCTGATATATATGTGGCATACAAAAAGAAAAAATGAAATCAGGCAGTCAAACAGAACTGCTGACGGGGGTCTGTTCAAATGAAAAAAAATGTTGCGGCTGTTTTCGTGATGACTGCTGTGGTCTGCATATGTTTTGCGGTTATCATTGTTAACGTGTATTGTGAGGACAGCATTGAACAGGCCGAACAGCAACAGCTTGAGTACCACAGAGCCAGGGTACTCAATGTTATTAAGCATGAAGACACCCGGACTGAATACTCGGGAGGGGTTCTGGTATCAAACATTCAGCTGGTTGATGCCCTTATTCTCAAAGGGCAGCACAAGGGAGAGGTAGTGCGTGCCGAGTATGTGCTCAATTACGGATTCAGCGAAAAATATAAATCGATACAGCTTTCAAAAGGTGACGAGGTGCTGCTGTTTCTCGAGGAGGATGACAGGGGCAAAGTACAGAAGGCATACGTTGCCGAAATAGCAAGAGACAGGTTTATCCTGTATCTTGTTGCGGGATTTCTGATACTGCTGATAGCAGTCGGAAGGTTAAAGGGCGTGAAAGCAGTAATATCCCTTGCTTTGACAGCTGCTGCAGTATTCTTTGTTCTTCTTCCTGCAATACTTGACGGCTGGGACCCTGTTATTGTTTCGGTAGGTGTGTGTGTTGCCGTAATTTGCATTACCTTGATTATTATAGGTGGATTTAACCGCAAGACTTTTTCTGCTGTTGCAGGTACTACAGGGGGTGTTGTAGCTGCCGGAGTCATAGCCCTCATTATTGGTTCTCTTGCAAAACTGACGGGGTTTGGCGATAATGAATCACAGATGCTTATGTACATACCCCGGGAAATCCATTTTGATTTCAGGGGACTGCTGTTTGCGGGGATAATTATCGGGGCTATGGGCGCAACTATGGATGTGGGAATGACTATTGCATCGGCAATGCATGAAATAAAGGCCAACAGCCCTGACATAAAGACCGCCGCTCTTATAAGGGCGGGCATGAATGTGGGAAGGGACGCCATGGCAACAATGGCAAATACGCTTATACTTGCCTATGCGGGAGGTTCCCTGCATCTTATGCTGCTGCTGTTTGCATACAGGACGCCTTTTTCACATGTCATCAACTGGGACATGATTGCCTCCGAGGTGCTAAGGGCTATTGCCGGCAGCATAGGTATCGTATTTACAATACCAATAACTGCTTTTGCCGCAGCACTTGTTGAAGAGTACAGGAAAATGGAGTATAATTTCTAGGCAAAAAAATACATTAAAACATAACATATTACATTGATATATACCGGATAATACAATATAATTATAGCTACAGTTTCATAATATTTGCAGGCGCCGGGAGCCATACCGGTTAAAAGGGAAGACAGGTGAAATTCCTGCGCGGTCCCGCCGCTGTAAAAGAGGAGTTCCTCATTAATGCCACTGTCATTGACGGGAAGGCATGAGGGATGTGGATGCTTGAGCCAGAAGACCTGCCTGCAACAATACACCGGGACTCTACGGTTGATAGAGGGGTGCTTGAATGTGGTGAATAAACCTCTTGGGCATTTGTGCCGGGGAGGTTTTTTTGTTTTGTATCACAGAAGAAACTTATTAAAGGGGAGATTGGTATGATTGCAAAAAAGTACAGGATAGTGGCCGTGTTTTGTGTAATTGTGTTGCTGCTGGTTTCAATGCCTTCAGGTGCAGCGGCTGCAGATGGGATAGGTGTCAGCATAAACGGCACGGAAGTTGTTTTTACTGATGCACAGCCATATATGGCGGGAAATGTTGTAATGCTGCCGCTGAGGGCGGTTTGTGAGGCGCTGGGTTCCAATGTGGGATGGAACGGCAAAGAAAAGATGGTGAGCATCATCAGGGGCACCGATACTGTTGAGCTCAAACAGTTCAGCCGGTATGTCTATGTAAACGGCAGCGCAAAATACATGAGCATGCCTGCCGATTCAAAAAACTGGAGGACATATGTACCTCAGGATTTTATTGAAACCGTATACGGGGTACAGGCTTTATATGACAGCGATAAAGGACAGGTTTCAATTGACTTTGAAGCATTTCCGGTGTATTACTCAGATTCGTTCAGCATTGAATACCTGGGCAACGGCTGCAAGATTGTTACCGACGGCGAAGGGCGAAGGCTCCTTCTGGTTAACAGTGGAAATCAGGCCCCTGATGGAGTATCAGCGGATGCAGAAATTGAAATACCGCTGCAGAATGTAATGGCGGCATCTTCTACACATGTGGGACCGCTTTTAAAGCTCGGTGTGCTGGACAGTGTAAAGGCCGTGACAACATCCGAACCCAGCTGGTATATTCCTGAAGTAAATGATGCAATTAAGGACGGAAAAATACAGTTTGTCGGCGGAGAATTCACAGGACAGCCGGACTATGAACTGGTAACAGCAATAAATCCTGAGGTGAGTTTTGTGTATACAGGGACTTACGGACAGCAGCCGCTAATTGAAAAACTCGGTGAACTTGGACTGGAATATGCTGTTAACAATGAGTACATTGAGTCACATTATCTAGGCAGGATGGAATGGATAAAGTTCATGGGAGCATTCTATAACAAGGAACTGGAAGCCGAAAAACTCTTAAATAATGCGATACGCTATATAAACAATGTGAGAGAAACCATAAATGGACTTGAAAAACCCAAAGTGGCATGGGGCTCATCATACCAGGGAACAGTATATGTACCTGACGCCGATTCCTTTATAGGTAAGTGCATAGAAATAGCCGGGGGTGACTATTTGTTCAGTGATTTGGGAGTGGGCAGTACAGGTACTACAGCGGTTACTATGGAGGAGTTCTACGCAAAGGCAAAAAATTCAGATGTGTTTATATACTCATCAATGGCAGCATTTATGCCCAACCCTTCTGTTGAAGGCATAATAGAGGAGAATTCGCTTTTTGCAGATATCAGGGCTGTAAAGAACGGGAATGTATGGGTTTATGCACCCGACTGGTTCCAGACAATTGCTGATACACATATTATTGTGCATGATATAGCAGCTATATTCCATCCGGAAGCATTTGAAGACAACTGGGTATACAAGCTGCTTAAGCTTCCAATGGAATAACAGGGGGGGATTGCCATAAAAAATGCACATGCACACCGCAGCAGGTACCTGCTTATTTTTATATTTCTTATATGTACGCTGTTTCTTGTTTTTCTGCTTAATGTTGGCAGGGGTACCATTAAGATAAGCATCAGCGAGGTTGCGGAAATACTGGTAAATAACATAAGGGATGACTCAACAAACTCCGTTATCATATGGAAGATAAGGCTGCCGCGTGCCCTTGCCGCTATGATGGGCGGTGCTGCTATTGCTGTTTCAGGCCTTCTGCTGCAGATATTTTTTAAAAATCCCATTGTAGACTCATATGTGCTTGGAGTTTCTTCAGGCTCAACACTTTTTGTTGCGCTGTTCATGCTGGGGGGCATCACGCTGGGGCTTCAAAAACTGTCCCCCGGTTACATGTTTATAGGGGCTTTTGTTGGTGCCCTTGCAGTAACACTTATTATTCTGGCATTTGCTTATGTTGTCAGAAACGCTGTGACCCTTCTTGTCATCGGGCTGATGATAGGCTACCTGTGTTCTGCCGCAACAGGCCTTCTTATGACGTTTGCCGACAGGGAAAAGGTAAAAGGTTTTGTAATGTGGACGATGGGCAGCTTTGCAGGCTTTACATGGCAGAGCGTTAAAATACTTGTACTGATTGGTATACTGTTCATGCTGCTGGCATTTATAATATCAAAGCCCCTTAATGCCTTTCTGCTTGGTGAGAACTATGCAGGAAGCATGGGGGTAAACATAAAGATTTTCAGGGTATTTATTGTTACCGTATCCAGTGTACTTACCGCTGCAGTAACCGCATATGCTGGTCCTGTTGCGTTTATAGGGATGTCGGTTCCGCATATGGCGAGGCTTTCCCTGGGGACATCCGACAACAGGGTGCTTGTACCTGCTGTAGTACTGCTTGGAGGGATAGTCACAGGACTCTGCGACCTTGCTGCCCGGTCGCTTTTTGCTCCGGTTGAGCTGGCAATAAGCACCGTTACATCATTTTTCGGCGTACCGGTGGTTATTTATCTGCTGCTGAGGAGGAAGACGGTCCTATGAAAATACTGAAAACGAAAGACCTTTCAATAGGATATGAGGGCAGGGAGGTTGTCGGTGGTATCGAAATGGAGGTAGAAAGCGGTCAGATCATCTGCCTTCTCGGCCCTAACGGATGCGGCAAATCAACAATGCTCAAGACCTTCTCTTCACTGCTTGCCCCTGTCAGCGGAAACGTATACATTGAGGAAAAGCCTTTGAAAAGCATACGCAAAAAAAAGCTGTCGAAAACAATGGCAGTGGTGCTTACAGAACGCCTGTCAGTCGGTCTGCTGACTGCGTTTGAGGTTGCTGCAATGGGCAGGTATCCCCATACCGGACTTTTTGGGAAGCTGACTCACAGGGACAGGGATGTTGTATGGGAGTGCATACGCATGGTCAAAGCTGAGCATATCGCAGAGAGGCATTTTAACGAACTAAGCGACGGGGAGAGACAGAAAATCCTGCTTGCAAGGGCGCTTGCACAGGAACCCAGGCTGATTATACTGGATGAGCCCACCACGCACCTTGATGTAAGGAATAAAATTGAGGTAATGGCTATACTTAAAAGACTGAGCAGGCAAAAGGGTATAACGGTGATTCTCTCACTCCATGAGGTTGATCTGGCAATGAAAACCTGTGACAGTGCTGTTTTTCTCAAGGACGGCAGGATTATGTATTTCGGAGCACCCGATGAGACAGAAGGAAAGGAAAATATAGCAAAGCTTTATGATATTGAAGGCACTGCAGGCTTTAGTTTGCTGCTGGGTTCTGTGGAGATGGTAAACCGTGGCAGGCCTTCCGTTTTTGTGGTAGGAGGAAATGGGAAGGGTACACCTGTATACCGTTTTCTCACAAAGCACGATATAGGGTTTGTTACAGGTATTCTGCATGAAAATGACATTGACTGCCACATAGCAGATGCCATGGGGGCAGAAGCCATAACTGTAAAGGCTTTCAATGACATAGAAGTAAATAAGTACCAGGAAGCACTGGGGCGTCTGGAAACATCAGAGTTTGTTATAGATGCAGGCTTTCCTGTGTCTGATATGAACCGGTTCAATCTTGAGCTTGTTGCAGTGGCTCTAAAAAAGGGCATGAAGGTGTTTTCCATGAGGGGAGAAAAGGATATTAAAGAGCTGTACGGTGATAGATCAGATAGAATTATCCTCTGTGAGAGGTTGTCTGACATTGAGTTTAAACATTAGAAAAAAACACACCAGGTTCAAGTGCATTGGGTAAGTTGAACATGAGGGAGGCTGTATAGTCTGCAGCAGCTGTGGTTTTTCAAAACATGTGTAGAATCTTCCGGATATTTAGCTAATACGATTGACAACATAGCTAATATGATATATAATACTCGCAGTTAGCTAAAATAAAAGGGCGTGATATTATTAAGGTACCGTCAACCAAAGTACAGAACAACTTCGGCAAGTATCTGAAAATCGCATCCCAGTGTGAGGATGTCATAGTTACCAGAAAGGGCAGGGAAATAGCTAAGATGATTTCCTGCTCCCCTGAGAGCCTTATTGCTGAAGAGGCAGCTGGATATAGTTACACGGGAGGGCCCAGGGTAACTTATGAAGAATTCCTGCAGCTTACGAAAGACTCGGAGTCAAGGTATGAGCTTATTGACGGTGAGGTCTTCAAGCTTGAGTCACCAAGTTATTTTCATCAGACTGCAGTTGACGAGATATATGTCAATTTTCACAATTGGTTCAAAGGGGAAAAATGCAGGCCCCTTACTTCACCTTTTGATGTGACTTTGAATAAGCTTGATGACATAAATGTAGTACAGCCTGATATCATAGTCATATGTGATACGGAGAACATTGATGAAAAGGGCAGGTACAAGGGAGTACCCGCTCTCGTGGTGGAGGTTCTTTCACCATCTACCAGGGACAAGGACATGATGAAAAAGGTCAATCTTTTCATGTGGACTGGTATAAAAGAGTGCTGGCTGGTTGAAACAGACAAGAGGGAAGTGTATATTTACAGCTTTAAAGATAGCAAAATAAAGGATTACAGGGTTTTTACGGGAGATATAACAGTAAACTCCGGTGTGTTTGAAGGACTTGAAATTGCCCTGCCGGAAATTTTCACGTATTAGCTTTCATCAAAGAAAGTAGTGTTTCGTGTTTCTAAGAAAAAGGATGGGGATAATAAGGTTGCTGCTTTGGTTTAATCCGATCTGTCCAAAAAGAGATTCCGTAAAAACTGGGCAATGTTTTAATACAAAAAATTTATAATGTTGATCCTCTCTGTTGTCCCAAATGTAATAATCCCATGCGTATTATATCATTTATTAAAGATGAATTAACTATTTTAAGGCAGCTGCTACTGATTTGCGGCAGTAATCACTGCTGTGCTATAATATGAGGGTATTTTTAACAGATTATCATTATGGCGGTGTGCTAAATGGATATAGAAAGCATCAGGAATCTTCTTGAAGAAGTAAAGAGCGGCAGGACAGGTATTAACAAAGCGATTTCTACATTGAGAGATCTTCCGTTTGAAGACCTGGGATTTGCAAAGGTAGACCATCACAGGAGCCTAAGGAACGGTTTTCCTGAGGTTGTGTTCGGCATGGGAAAGACACCCGGGCAGATAGCTTCTATAGTGGAAAGTCTGATAAGGACAGACAGCAATATCATGGTGACACGTGCGGACAGGCATGCATTTGATGAGATAAAAAAAATTATACCTGATGTTGTTTATCACGAAACAGCACGCATTATAGTGATAAAGAAGAGGGATTTAAAGCCTTCAGATACAGGCATTGCTGTTGTGACAGCAGGTACATCCGACATACCTGTTGCCGAGGAGGCTGCTGTTACTGCTGAAACCATGGGTAACAATGTAGAACGAATATATGATGTCGGTGTTGCAGGAATACACCGCCTTTTTGCAAATATCGGAAAACTGTCAGATGCGGGTGTAATTGTTGTTGTGGCGGGTATGGAAGGGGCGCTTGCCAGTGTGGTGGGCGGACTGGTTGACAGGCCTGTGATAGGCGTGCCGACAAGTGTGGGCTATGGTGCAAGCTTCGGGGGACTGTCTGCGCTGCTTACCATGATTAACAGCTGTGCCAGCGGTGTAAGCGTGGTTAACATAGACAACGGTTTTGGGGCCGGGTACCTGGCCTCGATGATCAACAGGCCTGTAAGAAGCAAGGCTTAAATTATGGAGGAATGGAATGAAAGCATTATATTTTGACTGTTTTTCGGGAATAAGCGGAGACATGACACTGGGAGCACTGCTTGATCTGGGAGTTGATGAGAAGCTTTTGAAAAAAGAACTGGACAAGCTGGGGCTCAATGATGAGTTTGAACTTCACTGCAAAAAAAAGAACATGTACGGCATTACCGGTACTGATGTAACGGTAAAGCTTATCAATGAATATCATCACCATCACAAAGACGGTCACTCTCATCACCGCCATGCAAGAAACCTTAAGGACATAATGGATATTATTGAAGGAAGCACCCTCAGTTTCAGGGTGAAGGAGATATCAGCAAGGACATTCAGGGAGGTTGCACAGGCTGAAGCAAAAGTACATGACAAGCCGCTTGATGAGGTGCATTTTCATGAGGTGGGGGCTACAGATTCAATAGTTGATATTGTGGGGAGTGCTGTCTGCATAGACCTGCTTGGCATTGAGAGAATATATTCATCTGCTCTTCATGATGGTAAGGGGTTCGTGGAATGCCAGCACGGAAGGATACCCGTACCTGTACCGGCTGTCATGGAAATGCTAAAAGACAGCAAGATACCGTTGATAACGGAAGACATCGATACAGAGCTTGTAACACCTACCGGGCTGGCCCTTATAAAGACTGTTGCCTGTCAGTTCGGCAACATGCCTGCAATCATTATAGACAGAGTGGGCTATGGCATGGGCAAAAGGGAGACGGGCAGATTGAATGCCCTCAGGGTTATAATGGGGGAGCTTTTTAACGAAGAGGATGCTCTTGAGGAGATAGCCATGCTTGAAACCAACATTGATGACATGACCCCGGAAGTAATGGGTTATACGATGGAAAGGCTTTTGAAGAAAGGCGCACTGGATGTTTTCTATACACCCGTATACATGAAGAAAAACCGTCCGGCTTACATGCTTACCGTGCTTGGGCACAGGGAAGATGAAGACAGGCTGGCTGATTTGATACTCAGGGAGACAACCACCCTGGGAGTAAGGAAGAGCAGGGTCCGAAGGAAGTGTCTTGAACGCAGGATTGAGAAGTTCAGGACCGAGTATGGAGAAGTGAGGGTTAAGATAGCTACGGGCGGCGAATTTACAAAAGTGACACCGGAATATGATGACTTAAAAAAGATAGCAGATGAAAAAGGCATTCCGCTGTACAAGGTTTTTGACGATATCAAAAGGAGAGTGGATAACCTTACGTGAATGGGCTTCTTTACAACAGGTTTTCGGATTATTTAAAAAACATTTACGGCGGCAAGGTGTACAAGCTTCCGGTTAACCTTCCGGTGACATGTCCGAACCGTGATGGAAGACTTGGCAGCAGCGGGTGTGCGTTCTGCGGCGAAGAAGGAGCAGGTTTTGAAACCCTGTCCGAAAAGTTTCCCGTTTTGGAGCAGCTTGAGAGGAATGCCGATTACATAAGCAATAAGTACAATGCAGATATGTTCATAGCATACTTCCAGAACTACACCAATACCTACATGCCTCCGGATATGCTGGAGAAGTATCTTAAAGAGGCATGCAGGGAGGAAGTTAAAGCAATATACATATCAACACGCCCGGACTGCATAAGCAGCAGGCATGCCGGTATTATGAGGGACATTTCTGCAAGATACAAAAAGCACATCGTGGTTGAGCTGGGTCTTCAGACAGTAAACTACAAAGCACTCTCAATGCTGAACAGGGGGCATACCCTTGCAGAATTCATAGATGCTGTTATGATACTTAAAAAACACAATATCGGCACCTGTGCACACTGCATAATTGATCTTCCTATGGACACGGAAGAGGATGTTGTTGAAACATCAAAAATAGTATCCTCTCTGCATGTTGACCAGGTAAAGTGCCATACACTCTATATCCTGGAGGGCACAGAACTTGGTGAACAGTACAAGTTGGGGAAGCTTAAGCCTTTGAGAATGGAAGAATATATGGAGAGAATCATACTCTTTCTTGAATACCTGGACCCGGCGGCAGTTGTGCAGAGGATTATCAGCCGTGCACCAGGGGAGAGAACGCTTTTTTGCAACTGGGGGCTCAGCTGGTGGAAGATAAGGGATATGGTTGAGAATAAAATGGTAAGGGAAGGCAGGTATCAGGGAAGGCATTTTAACTACCTTGGCGGAAGCTGCTGCAGGTTCCCGGAAACAGGAAAGCTGTACTGAAAAACATAAAGAAAAGAGGGGCTGTAATTGAAAACCGGTCACCAGACTGTAATTGTACTTGATTTCGGGGGGCAGTATAATCTCCTTATAGCAAGAAGGGTGAGGGAGGCAAACGTGTACTGCGAGGTACTGCCTTACAATACCCCTGTTGACATGATAATGGGTAAAAATCCTGTCGGGATAATACTCACCGGGCGTCCTGCGTCAGTGACGAATGATGATGCTCCGATGTGTGACACGAAAGTTTTCTCCATAGGAGTGCCTGTCCTGGGAATATGCTATGGTATGCAGCTGATAGGAAGTGTTAAGGGAGGGAGTGTTGCCAGTTCGGTCAGCAGGGAATACGGAAGGGTTGACCTTGAGGTCGTGGCCTCATCGCAGTTGTTTAAGGGGATAGAGAAGAATACAACCTGCTGGATGAGTCATACATGCCACGTTGACAGGATGCCTTTAGGATTCAGGGTACTGGCCCGTACGCCGGGTTGTCCGGCGGCTGCGATGGGAGACAGGCAGAAAAAACTCTATGGTGTGCAGTTTCACCCGGAGGTAATGCATACACCAGGGGGAAAACAGATTCTTGAGAATTTCCTTTATGGCATATGCGGCTGCACAGGTGACTGGAAAATGTCTTCCTTTGCAAATGAACAGATAAAGTCATTAAGAGAAAAGGCGAAAAACAGCTCTGTGCTGTGTGCACTGTCGGGAGGGGTGGATTCTTCGGTTGCTTCGGTACTTCTGAACAGGGCGGTGGGAAAAAGACTCATATGTATATTTGTTGATCACGGTCTTCTCAGAAAGTATGAGGCAGAGCAGGTTGAAAAGGTATTCAGGGACAGGTTTGATGTAAGGCTTATAAAGGTTGATGCGCGCAGGAGGTTTCTTGACAGGCTCAAAGGTGTTCTGGATCCTGAAAAGAAACGCAAGATTATCGGTGAGGAGTTCATAAGAGTTTTTGAAGAGGAAGCGGGCAAACTGGGAAAGGTTGATTTCCTGGCCCAGGGAACCATATATCCTGATGTTGTGGAAAGCGGAACAGGGGATGCGGCCGTTATAAAGAGCCATCACAATGTCGGTGGGCTTCCCGAACATGTGGATTTCAGGGAAATCATCGAACCGTTGAGAAACCTGTTCAAGGACGAGGTCAGGAAGGTGGGAATTGAACTTGGATTACCTGATGAGATAGTGTGGAGGCAGCCATTCCCCGGACCCGGGCTTGCTATAAGGATTATTGGTGAAGTAACGGAAGAAAAGCTTGAGACATTGAAGGACACCGACCATATCTTCAGGGAAGAGGTGTCCCGGGCGGGCCTTGACAGGGATTTAAACCAGTACTTCACCGTGTTAACCGATATGCGGAGCGTAGGGGTGATGGGGGATGAGAGAACATACGACTACACGCTGGCACTGAGGGCTGTTACAACAATCGATTTTATGACAGCAGACTGGGCACGCATACCCTATGATGTTCTTGCCAGGGTATCAAACAGGATCGTAAACGAAGTACCCAGAATTAACAGGGTGGTATATGACATAACAACAAAGCCTCCTGCAACAATTGAATGGGAGTAGATTTTGTCTTAATTTTTTGCTGTCTTTCATTTTAATATTCCATTATTGAAGCTGTAGCTATGGGTGAGACAAAAACCAACGGCATATATAATAGGACTCTTATAGACAAAGGCAAGCTTTCTACCTATTTAAAAAGACTAATGGATTTGAATATTGTTAAAAGAGAATTCAGCATTGACACGAAAGCAAGAAACAAGGCAAAAGCAAGTATGGGATTGTACAAGCTTGATAATAACTATTTCAAATTCTATTTCAGGTACATATATCCATACATTTCTGAAATTGAAAAAGGAGAGCACTCTGAGGGTTACGAAAGTGTTGTGGAAAATAGCTTAAATCACTATTTGGGACATATCTTTGAAGACATTTGTATTGAATATGTTATAATAAAAAACAAGAGAAGAGAGCTGCCTGTCAGATTCTTAAAAATCGGCCGCTGGTGGAATAAGAATGAGGAAATTGATATTGTGGCATATCTTAACAGTGACTATATATTCGCAGAATGCAAATGGAGAAATGAAAAGGCCGGCTCTGAAGTTTTGTCTGAGCTTGAAAAAAGAACAGAATATGTTGTAAACAAGGATGATTTCAATAAGTACTACTTCATTTTTTCAAAGAGCGGATTTAAAGAAAATCTGATTAATGAAAGTAAAAGCAGAAATGATGTAATATTGATGGATATTAACAAAATGAATAGTTATAAAAATTAAAGCATGCATGTATTCTTGACGCAATTAAGTGCAGAATGGTATGATGTTCATTAAGTGGTATATACATCTATACATATTTCAAATGGGGGTGGGGATACATGCATACTTATGATGCCATTAAGGATTTGACTCTTCCGGAGCTTGACAGTGATTTTCGTCCTGCTTCGGCAGAGTATTCTGCTTTTGTCAGGGAAGCGGAACACTCAGGTCAGGATGCTCCTCTGGTAATTTCCATAGAGAGAAAAAACGGGTATGTCTCAAATTTTCGTACTGTGGCATATGCAGATGAATCGGATTTTGCAGATAAAAATCTGTTTATTGCCGAAAGGCTTGTCAAGAGCCTTCTGTGGATATGGGGAGGCTGGAAGGTCACTATTGCCGGGAACAGCAGTATCTACCGGCATATAAAGAATGCTTTCTCAAAAGATGGAGTCAGGCGGTTTGATGTTGAATTCATGGAAAAGATATATGAAAGACCATTTGTGGTTAATGAGTGTTCTGTTGATGATATTCCTGCTGCAAGGCAAGGTGCAAGACCTCCTGGTAGAAACCTTGATGGCTGCAGGATAGGGCTTGACCTTGGAGGAAGTGACAGGAAGGTTTCGGCCGTTATTGACGGCAAAGCTGTATACAGTGAGGAGGTTGTATGGCATCCCAAGCTTTCTGAGGATCCAGACTATCAGTACAAGGGGATAATGGACTCGCTGACAACCGCCTCATCAAAGATGCCCCGCGTTGATGCAGTTGGGGTGAGTGCTGCAGGCATATATATAGACAACAGAATCATGGCGGCATCCCTTTTTATAAAAGTGCCGGAAGAAGTTTTTGACCGTAAGGTCAGGAATATGTTTGCAGGAATAAGGGAAGAGATGGGGGGCGTACCGCTGGAAGTGGCAAATGACGGGGATGTCACCGCACTTGCGGGAGCCATGGAGCTTGATGACACCAATGTTCTTGGCATTGCAATGGGAACAAGCGAGGCGGGTGGTTACGTGGATGGGAAAGGCAACATTACCGGCTGGCTTAATGAACTGGCTTTTGTGCCGGTGGATTTTAATGATAAGTCAATGGTTGATGAGTGGTCCGGGGATTTTGGTTGCGGTGTCAAGTACTTTTCACAGGATGCCGTGATAAAACTGGCGTCTGCTGCAGGTATAACGCTTAAGGAAACACTGTCCCCTGCAGAAAAACTCAAACAAGTGCAAAAGCTGTTGGAAAAAGGCGATGAAAGGGCATATAAGATATTCCGTAGCATCGGGTGCTATCTTGCATACGGCATTTCATATTATTCATACTTTTATGAAATAAAGCATGTCCTGGTGCTGGGGCGAGTGACCTCCGGACAGGGCGGAAACATAATACTTGATACGGCCCGCAGGGTTTTGAAAAAAGAGTTTTCGCATCTTGCTAAAAGCATCACACTCTATCTGCCGGACGAGAATAGCAGGAGAGTCGGACAGTCCATTGCAGCCGCAAGCCTGCCGTATATTAAAAAGGAGGATGTTCGATGAAGTTTTTAAATACTGGGGCAGAGGTCTTTGTTCCTGACGGTATGAATCCTGAGGATGCATTGAGCCGGACAACACATATGGGTATTGGCGCACACCACGATGACCTTGAAATAATGGCGTGGCATGGCATTCTTGAGTGCTTTGGTACATGTGACCAATGGTTTGCAGGTGTTGTCACCACAAACGGTGCAGGAAGTGCAAGAAACGGCTTGTATGAGAACTGCCCTGATGAACAAATGCAGAAAATACGCAGGGCGGAACAGAAAAAAGCTGCCTGTATCGGAGAATATGGAGCGGTTGTGCTTCTTGATTATCCAAGTTCGGAAGTAAAAGACCCTGTTCAAACAAGTGTAAAAGAGGAAATAAAGGCAATTGTCGAAATGGCTGAGCCGGGTGTAGTATACACACACAACATTGCCGACAAGCATGATACGCATGTTAGCACGGCTTTGCGGGTCATATCCGCCATAAGAGAGCTGCCGCTGCAAAAAAGGCCGGAGAAGCTTTACGGGTGTGAGGTGTGGCGTGACCTTGACTGGCTTTCGGATGAAGATAAGGTGAGGTTTGACCTGTCTTCACGCCAGAATATCGCAGCTTCGCTGCTGGGGGTTTTTGACTCACAGATTTCCGGAGGCAAAAGGTATGACCTTGCAACAGCAGGCAGGAGACTGGCAAATGCCACTTATGATGAATCACACGGTACCGATGCCGTGTCATCACTTGCCTATGCCATGGATCTTACCCCATTGATAACCGACCCGAGTATTGATATTGAAGAGTATGTTGCAGGACATATTAAAAGGTTTATGCAGGATGTTTCGTCAAAAGTATCGAAGTTCAGTCAGTAGTTTATTTCTCATCGATATCACCAAGCGTTGTTGTAAAAGCGGGACAAACCTTTGTGCTGGCAGATATAGAAGGGCCCGGAGCGGTGCAGCAAATATGGATGACGCCCACAGGCAACTGGAGGTTTGGCATCCTCAGAATCTACTGGGACGGGCAGGAGCATCCGTCAGTAGAATGCCCGGTGGGTGATTTTTTTACCTGTGGCTGGGGCAGGTATGCACCCGTATCATCGCTTGCAGTATGTGTTAATCCAGGAAGTGCATTCAACTGCTACTGGGAGATGCCCTTCAATAAAAGATGCCATATTACTCTTACAAATATAGATGCAAATGACATGACTTTGTTTTACCGGGTAAACTACACCCTTACGGAAGTTCAGGAGGAATGCGGGTATTTCATGCTTCCTGGACGATGTGGAGGGAAAGGGCCACTATGTGGGAACCTACATGGCATGGGGAGTAAATAACAGCGGATGGTCGGGAGAGGGGGAAATAAAGTTCTATCTTGATGATGACAGGGAATACCCCGCCATTTGCGGCACTGGAACGGAGGACAGTACCTGCCCCTTCAGGATGACATATCATCTGTTGCATACTGGTACCAGACACTGCCGTCAAAAAAGCTTCCAGGACTGCCTGACAGGGATTATCTTGAGATTATATGAACATCTTAGAGGCCGGCTGTTTGAGGACTTGTTCAAATTGACAAAATCAGAACCTTCTGATAGTATACTGATGTAAAAATTAAGATGTTTTAGCCTGACTTCCTGCAGTGCTGCAGGGGAATTTTTTGTTTTAATTTAAAAACCGTAGCCGGAAGGGGAGGTTATAATGGACAAGCTTTTCAAGTTGAGGGAGAACGGTACTAACGTAAAGACCGAGGTTCTGGCCGGAATAACTACTTTTATGACTATGGCCTACATACTGATAGTCAATCCGGGTATTCTTGAAGCCGCAGGCATGGACAAAGGTGCTGTGTTTACTGCCACTGCGCTGGCGGCAGCCCTGGCAACGCTGGTGATGGCTTTTCTGGCAAATTATCCGATAGCGCTGGCATCCGGTATGGGGCTTAATGCATACTTTGCGTATGTCATTGCATCACAGTATTCATGGCAGATAGCACTGGCTGCTGTTTTTGTGGAGGGCATACTGTTTATACTGCTGACATTGATAAAGTTCAGGGAGGCCATAGTAAATGCCATCCCGCAAAACCTCAAATATGGAGTAACGGTCGGCATCGGCCTGTTCATTACGTTCATAGGACTCCAGAACGCTGGAATTGTAATTGACGCACCCACTCTTGTAACTCTTGGAGACCTGAAAAGCGCACCTGTTATTCTTTCGCTTGCAGGGATTCTTGCAATTACATTCCTGTTGTTTAAGAAGGTCAGGGGAGCACTGCTTATAGGGATACTTGGTACATATGTGTTTGGGATAATCCTGGAGCTGCTGGGAGTGAATGTTGCTGACTACAGCCTTATACCAGACAGAATAGTGGACCTTCCACCGTCACTTTCACCGGTGTTCCTTAAGTTTGACCTGCAGGGTGCATGGAAGCTGGGGCTTGATTTTCTGGTTATCCTGTTTGCATTCC
The DNA here is from genome assembly GCA_964471145.1 of uncultured Eubacteriales bacterium. GTDB lineage: Bacteria > Bacillota > Clostridia > Acetivibrionales > STF1-152 > CAYYGK01. The sequence continues at coordinate 27,161 of CAYYGK010000001.1, forward strand.
TGTTCGTGGATCTTTTTGATACGGTTGGTACACTTATTGGAGTGGCAAGCAAGGCGCAGCTTCTTGACGAGAAGGGAAGACTGCCCAGGACCAGGCAGGCGCTTATGGCTGATGCTGTAGGAACCACTGCAGGGGCCGCACTAGGCACTTCCACCGTCACCAGCTATATTGAAAGCGCAGCAGGCGTGGCGGAAGGAGGAAGGACAGGTCTTACTTCACTTACAACAGGTATTTTGTTCCTTATAGCTCTTGTTTTCTCTCCAGTGCTTACTATAATACCAGGGTTTGCAACCGCACCGGCGCTTATAATAGTGGGGCTTTTTATGATTTCAACGGTAAGTAAAATTGACCTTGGAAAGGACTACACCGAAGCGCTTCCGGCGTTTTTGGCCATTATAGTTATGCCGCTTACATACAGCATAGCCGACGGAATAATGTTTGGAATAGTATCATGGGTACTACTGAAGGTGTTTGCAGGCAGGATTAAGTCAATACACCCTGTAATGTATGTGCTTGTACTGCTTTTTGTACTCAAGGTAATTCTCTGACTGTAAACAATACTACCTGGGAGGAATGATATTTTGACACAGAAAAAACCCAAAGCAGCAGTTGTAATGGGAAGCGATTCGGATTTTCCCGTTGTTGAAAAATGCATTAAAGCACTTGAGGATTTCGGCGTAGAGACGGAGGTTTCGGTTTGTTCGGCCCACAGGACGCCTTACAGGGCTGCCGAGCTTGCATCGGAAGCTGAAAAAAGGGCAGTGGATGTAATCATTGCCGCTGCAGGCAAGGCGGCGCATCTTCCGGGTGTGCTGGCTGCATATACCACGCTGCCTGTTATAGGGATTCCAGTCAAATCATCCACTCTTGACGGTCTTGATTCCCTCCTTTCTATTGTCCAGATGCCATCAGGCATACCTGTGGCTACTGTTGCAATTAATGGTTCCCTCAACGCCGCACTGCTTGCAGTACAGATTATGTCTCTTAAATATGGAGACCTGGCGGAGAAATTGAAGGAATACCGGATCCAGATGAAAAAAAAGGTTGAAAAAAAGGACAGGGATATAAAGCAGAAGATGAAGGGGTTTGACAGTTGACGAAAGAAACAGATGAATATATAGCACAAAGGCCATCGGAGGAATGCGGCATATTTGGTGTGTTTAACAGGGGTTTAAAACTGGATGTGGCCCGCCTTACCTACTATGGCCTTTATGCTTTGCAGCACAGGGGTCAGGAGAGTGCGGGAATTGCCGTAAATGACAAGGGTACTATAGTTGCACACAAGGATATGGGACTGGTTACGGATGTATTCAATGATGTAGTGCTCGATCATTTAAAAGGAAGAGCGGCTATAGGACATGTCAGGTATTCAACCTCGGGGGCAAGCCTCATCCAGAACGCTCAGCCCATGGTTGTCAATTACCGTGTGGGGCAGATGGCTCTGGCACATAATGGAAACCTTGTTAACGCAGCCGTACTCCGGCAAGAAATGGAAAACAAAGGCGCAATATTTCAGTCCACAAATGATACAGAGGTTATTGCAAATCTAATCTCCAGAAAAAGGGTTGCATGTCCTGACATCAGTGAGACACTAAAACAGGTAATGCAGGAGATAGAGGGTTCCTATGCACTGGTTATACTCACACCGGATAAGCTTATAGGGATAAGGGACCCGCTGGGGGTTAGACCTTTGTGCATAGGCAGGATGGGAGATTCATATGTGCTGGCTTCAGAGTCATGTGCGCTGGACACTGTAGGTGCTTCGTTTATAAGGGATGTTAATCCGGGAGAAATTATTCTTGTTGATGAAAATGGACTGGAATCGGTACAAACACCGGCTGTTGGAGAATCAAGGCTTTGCGTTTTCGAGTTTGTATACTTTGCCAGACCTGACAGCTGTATAGATGGTGTAAGTGTGCACCAGGCACGCATAGAAGCCGGCAGAAGGCTATATGAAGAGCACCCGGTGCAGGCTGACATGATTATAGGAGTGCCCGACGGGGGTCTTGATGCTGCACTGGGATATTCCAGGGCTTCCAACATACCGTATGGGCATGGCCTTCTCAGGAACAGGTATGTGGGCAGGACATTCATACAGCCGGAACAGGGACAGCGTGAGTCGGGGGTCAGGATAAAGTTCAACCCCATAGGCAGTGAGGTAGAGGATAAGAGAATAGTAATGGTGGATGACTCAATAGTCAGGGGGACCACTACCAGGAAAATAGTGCAGATGCTTAAAGAGGCTGGAGCACGGGAGGTTCATATGAGAATAAGTTCTCCCCCCTACAGGTTTCCGTGTTACTTCGGTATAGACACACCTTCAGCAAAACAGCTTGTTGCGTCCAGTCACAGCATAGAAGGGATAAAAGACCTGACAGGAGCGGACAGCCTTGAATACCTTAGCCTTGAAGGGCTGCTTTGTACTCCGCAGGGCTGCAGAAGCAGTTTCTGTACGGCATGTTTTGACGGGGGATATCCGATGGAGGTGCCGGGTGAGGGAAGCAAACTTAACTGGATGCGTAAAAATGAATGCAGTGATTAACAGGAGGTATTTTTCATGACCGGTTACCGTGATGCGGGTGTGGATGTAGAGGCGGGATATGAAGCCGTAAGAAGAATAAAGGGTCATGCACAAAAAACATTGGGGCCTGAGGTGATCTCAGGAGTTGGAGGGTTTGGAGGGCTTTTTGCTCTTGATAATAAGAAATACAGAAAACCCGTACTTGTTTCGGGAACAGACGGAGTGGGCACAAAACTCAAGCTGGCATTTATGACCGGCAGGCATGATACAATAGGAATAGACTGTGTGGCCATGTGTGTGAATGATATTGTATGTACCGGGGCGCAGCCGCTTTTCTTTCTTGATTACCTTGCATTGGGCAAAAACAGGCCTGAAAAGGTGGAACAGATTGTAAAGGGTGTTTCAGACGGTTGCATCATGGCAGGATGCAGCCTCCTGGGCGGAGAGACTGCAGAAATGCCCGGATTCTACCCTGAGGATGAATACGACCTGGCAGGGTTTGCAGTCGGCATTGTCGAGAAGGAAAAAATAATTGACGGCAAAGGCATAGAACCCGGAGATGCACTGGTGGGACTGCCCTCTTCCGGCCTGCACAGCAATGGCTTTTCGCTTGTCAGAAAGCTTCTGGCTCAAAGCAGGGAGCAAATCCTTGAGTATAACAACATGCTGGGGACAACTGTTGCGGATGAACTGCTAAAGCCCACAAGGATTTATGTAAAGACTGTTCTTGACCTGGCTGGGAAGTTTAATATAAAGGGGATAGCTAACATTACCGGTGGCGGGTTTGTAGAAAACATACCCCGGATACTGCCTGAAGGTATTAATGCTGAAATTTCCTGCGGCAGCTGGCCTGTGCATACCATATTCAGGTTGCTGCAGCAGACTGGCAATATTGAGAAAAGAGAAATGTTTAATACTTTCAATATGGGTATCGGGATAGTACTTGCGGTAGAGAAGAAAGCAGCACACAGCATTGTAAAACACCTTGAAAGCAATGATGAAAAGGCGTACTTGATTGGAGAGACCGCTTCAGGCAAGGAGGGGATAAAGCTTTGCTGAATCTGGGGGTGCTTGTATCAGGCGGAGGGACAAACCTGCAGGCAATAATCGATGCCATTGAGCAGGGCTACCTTATAAGGTGCAGGATAGCAGTTGTTGTATCGAGCAGAAAGGATGCATATGCGCTTGAAAGAGCCAGGAAACACTGCCTGCCTGCAGTATGCCTTCCAAGGAAGGGCACAACCGCTCAAGAGTATGACAGGCTGCTTGTTGAACAACTTAAAGATAACAATATTGACCTTGTGGTTCTGGCAGGCTTTATGTGCATATTGGGGCCTCTTTTCAACAGGGAATTCCGGCACAGGGCGATGAACGTGCACCCCTCCCTTATACCTTCGTTCTGCGGGAGAGGTTTTTACGGGGCCATACCTCATGAAAAGGCACTGGAATACGGTGTTAAGGTAACAGGTGCAACTGTTCATTTTGTGGAACTGGAAACGGACAGCGGCCCTATTATACTGCAGAAACCTGTAAAAGTCAGGGATAATGACACCGTCGAGATACTGCAGAAAAGGGTGATGCAGGAGGCGGAGTGGAAAATACTGCCTGAAGCTATTAAACTGTTCTCTGAGGGCAGGCTGGTCATAGAGGGCAGGAGAGTGAGGATAATCAAGAGGAAGGATGATATAAATTGATCAAGAGAGCACTTGTAAGCGTATCGGATAAGACTGGTATAGTGGAGTTTGCAAAAGGACTTGCCCACAGCGGAATTGAACTTGTTTCAACAGGAGGGACTGCCCACAGGCTCAGGCAGTCAGGCTTACAGGTTACAGGCATTTCAGAGGTTACCGGATTCCCCGAATGCCTTGATGGAAGGGTGAAAACACTACATCCAAAGGTGCATGCTGGACTTCTTGCGGACAGGAGTAATCCTGACCATATGAAACAGCTTGACGAACTTGGAATTACCCCCCTGGACATGGTTGTGGTAAATCTGTATCCATTCAGGCAGACAATACAGAAGGTTGGGACGGAACTTGAAGAGGCCATAGAGAACATAGACATAGGTGGGCCTACAATGCTGAGGTCTGCGGCCAAAAACTATAGTGATGTTGTTGTTGTTACAGACCCTGCTGACTATGAAGGCATTATCGCAGAGCTCAAGGAAACAGGGGATGTGAGTATTGATACAAAATTCAGGTTGGCATGCAGGGTGTTTGAGCATACATGCCACTACGATACGCTTATAGCGGAATATCTGCGGATAAGGAGCGGAGCAGGACTTCCCAGGCTTTATACCATGACATATGAAAAGGTCCAGGACATGCGGTATGGGGAAAACCCGCACCAGAAAGCAATATTTTATAAAGAAACAGCAGGGGGACAGGGTTTTCTGACAGATGCCGTACAATTGCATGGTAAGGAGCTTTCATTTAACAACATAAATGACACTAACGGGGCATTGGACCTGCTCAAGGAATTCGAAGAACCAGCTGTTATAGCGGTAAAGCATGCCAACCCCTGCGGGGTTGGTACTGCAGACAGTATTCATGAAGCATACATAAAGGCGTATGAAGGAGACCCGGTTTCAATATTCGGCGGTATAATCGCAGCAAACCGTCAAATCGATGCTGAAACCGCAGAGAAAATAAACAGCATATTCATAGAAGTAGTGGTGGCGCCTTCATATTCGCAGGATGCGCTCAGGATACTCAAAGGGAAGAAAAACATACGCATACTCACTCTTGAGGGAGCAGGGGAAAAGGTGCCGGAAGGGACACTGGACATGAAAAAAGTAAGAGGAGGCCTGCTTGTGCAGGATTACGACAGCAGTCTTTTGAATATGGATAACCTTGAGTACGTAACAGATAAAAAACCTACCGAAGTACAAATGCAGGACCTTGTTTTTGCCATGAAGGTTGTAAAGCATACAAAATCCAACGGCATAGCGCTGGCAAAGGACAGAGGCTCGATTGGTATAGGTCCGGGGCAGCTCAACAGGATCCAGGCGGTGAAGATAGCTGTTGAAAACGCAGGTGAAAAGGCCAGGGGGGCAGTGCTGGCATCAGATGCGTTTTTCCCGTTTGACGACTGGGTCGAGGTAGCCTCAAAAGCAGGTATTGCTGCAGTTATACAGCCCGGTGGTTCCAGAAAGGACAGTGATTCCATAGAATCATGCAACACAGAGGGTATAGCCATGGTGTTTACGGGGATGAGACATTTCAAGCACTGAGAGGAGTTTATGTATGAAGATACTTGTGGTTGGTAAAGGGGGAAGGGAGCATGCCATCCTATGGAAGCTGGCCCGTAGTCCCAGGGTGAAAAAGCTGTACTGCGCACCGGGAAACGGTGGCATATCAAGAGTAGCAGAATGTATTGACATAGACATCATGGACATGGAAGGAATGGTGGAATTTGCAGCTGCCAAAAAAATAGACATGGTGGTGGTTGCTCCTGATGACCCGCTGAGTGCGGGTATGATTGATGTGCTGCAATCCGCAGGGATACGTGCATTCGGCCCTGATAAAAGGGCTGCACTTATAGAGGGGAGCAAGTCGTATGCCAAGGAGCTTATGCAGGCAAACGACATTCCTACAGCCCGGTACAGGGTTTTTGACAGCAGCCAGGAGGCCTATAAATACCTTGAAGACAGCGAGTTCCCTGTTGTGGTAAAGGCTGACGGCCTGGCACTTGGCAAGGGAGTGATTATTGCAGAGGACCTTGAACAGGGCAGGCAGGCGGTAAAAAAGATTATGGTCGACAAGGCATTCGGCCATGCCGGAGACAGGATTGTTATTGAGGAGTTTCTTGAAGGCCCGGAGGTTTCGGTTCTTGCATTTACAGATGGCAGCACGCTTGTGCCAATGGTTAGCTCACAGGATCACAAACGTGCCCTTGACGGGGACAGGGGCCTCAATACAGGTGGAATGGGAGCGTTTTCCCCAAGCAGGATATATGATGACAAAATGGAAGAGTATTGTATGGAAAGGATATTTGTTCCTACAGTGAATGCAATGAGGGAGGCGGGAAGGAAATTTAAGGGCGTTTTGTATTTCGGACTAATAGTTACAGAAGATGGTCCCAGGGTGCTTGAGTACAATTCAAGATTCGGGGATCCCGAGGCTCAGGTGGTGCTTCCAAGGCTAAAGACCGACCTTGCTGAAATATTCGATGCGGTTATAGATGAAAGGCTGGATTCGGTGGACATAAAATGGAGTGATGATGCGGCTGTGTGTGTTGTTATGGCATCCGGCGGCTATCCGGTAAGCTACAGGAAGGGGCATGAGATAACTGGCCTGGATGAAGCCGGGAAAGATTCACAGACTGTTGTTTTCCACGCCGGAACAAAATCAGAAAACGGCAGATACTATACAAACGGCGGAAGGGTACTGGGTGTAACCTCAGTGGACAAAGACCTGGACAGTGCAAGAAAGCGGGCTTACAAAGGGATTTCCCGTATAAAATTTACAAGAGCGCATTATCGTAAAGATATTGGAGTCAAGTAGATTAAAAGCCCGGAACAGGAGTGGGGGATATGAAAGACGGAAAATTTATATGTCTTGACATAGGCGGCACTAAAATACTCGGTGCGGTGTTTGACAGGAAGGGGAAAATACTATTCAGGGAAAAAAAGAAGACAAAGGCTGAAAATGGAAGAGACCAGATAGAAGAGAGAATAATCTATGTGATTGACAGACTTATTGAGGACTCAAAAACAGGAGGAAACGATATAGTAGCAATATCTGCAGGCGCCCCGGGGGTGATTGATTCACAAGAAGCCATTATAAAGTATGCACCCAATCTTCCATGGAAGGATTATGATATAGGCGCCGTAATGAGGGAAAGGTTCGGGGTGCCCTTTTATATAGGCAATGATGTAAATACCGGGATGTATGGCGAGTTCAGATTTGGAGCGGCAAAGGGCGTAAAGAACGCTGTGGGGCTTTTCATAGGGACAGGGCTGGGGGGCGGCCTGGTAATAAACGGCAAAATTTATACCGGCTCCGGGTATGCAGGTGCCGAACTGGGGCACATGTGCTTGGATCCCGAAGGGCCTTACTGCAACTGCGGGCTTAGAGGATGCCTGGAGGCTTATGTGAGCAAGATAGCAATGATGAAGGAGATAAGAAGGCAACTGGAGGCAGGAAGGCAATCCGTACTTAGTGAACTGATTGACATGCACAGAGAGGTTTTTAAGAGCAAGTACTTGAGGCAGGCACTGGACGAAGAAGACGGGCTTGCCCTGGAAATACTGGAAAGAACCGTATATTACCTTGCATGCGGTGCTGGATCGCTTGCAAGCATATTCAACCCGGATGTGCTGGTTCTTGGCGGAGGTGTGATGGAGGCAGCGGGGGATTACATACTGCCGCGGTTTGGAGAAAGCATAAAAAGGTTCTCATGGTCTGAGTGTACGGAAGGGATGAAAATTACACAGGCACAGCTTGGGGACGATTCCATCCTGTATGGCGCTTTGGCGGTTATTCTTGACAGGATGGAGGACGGTACATGATGAAACGCTCTGTTAAAAGGCTTGGAATAATAGGAGGGACCTTTGACCCTGTACACACTGCGCATCTTGTAATTGCAGAGGCTGCAAGGGCAGAGCTGAACCTTGACAGGGTGGTATTCATACCTGCAGGGACACCGCCCCACAAGGATGCCGGACACATAACGGATGAGAGTCACAGGCTTGAGATGACCAAAAGGGCAGTTAAGGACAATCCCTCATTCTGTGTTTCGGATATGGAAATATGCAGGGAGGGAGAGTCATATACGGTGGATACCCTTGCTGAGCTTAAAGGTTTATACGGGCAGGATTGCAGCATGTATTTTATTGTAGGTGCGGATACGGTGTGGGATCTGTTTAACTGGAAGGACTTTCAGGAAGTTTTTAATATGTGCGGCTTTGCGGCTGCTGCAAGACCCGGTTATGACCAAAAGCAGCTCAACGAGCGAATTGTAATTTTCAAAGACACGTATTGTGCCGATATCACACTTCTTGATGTACCCAATATGGACATATCATCAACAAATATTAGGGAAAGGATATTCGCCGGCAAGCCTGTAAGGTATCTTATCCCTGAAAGAGCAAGGCAGTACATTATAGAAAACGGACTGTATGCAGATGAGAAAAAAGATGAAGCTTAAGGATATGACCAGGGAACTGCAAAAAAACCTTTCATCAGAAAGATTCATCCACTCTGTGAATGTTATGGAAACAGCACAGAAGCTTGCTGCTCATTACAGGGAGGATGCCGACGGGGCTTCCGTTGCCGGACTGCTTCATGACTGCGGCAAGATTGCTTCAGGTGAAGAGATGCTCATGCTGTGTGATAAATACGGTGTATATATTGATGATGTATGCGTGCATGAACCGGGGCTTCTGCATGCACCGCTTGGTGCCGTGCTTGCCAAAAAAACTTACGGAGTAAGTGACCAGGGTATCCTTGATTCAATACGAACACACACAACAGGTGCAGTGGACATGTCCCTGCTTCAAAAAATAGTGTTCATTGCCGATTTTATAGAACCCGGAAGGGTTTACAAAAAGGCAGGTGTTATGAGGGAGCAGGTATTCAATGATCTTAACAAGGCACTGCTTACTGCCCTCGACAGCACTATACAGCGTGTGATTGAAAAGAAGCGCCTGCTGCATAAAGACACGGTTGATGCAAGAAACTTCATTCTGGCAGGGAAATAATATGTGATTAATATTATAAGTTAAACAGCATATCCAAATCCACCAATTCAATATTCTGTGTTTTTGTCAGTTTGATCAGTGTTTCACTGAATCCCGATTTTGAGAACAGGAAAAAATACTTTTCATCGTAACCCTTTATCAGTTCTGAATTGAGCTGTAATTTCTCCAATGTTTCTATATCTGTTTTCTCATTTTTAAATTTGCATTCTGCAAAAAGGGCTTTTTTATCAAAGTCTGATATCGCAACAATATCTATTTCCGCCTGACATTTCTTCCGGGGATTATTACCCCACCAACTTCCAATTTTCAAAAAATTAAAGGGCAGTTTTCCTGCTTTGTTTCGCCTTAACAGGTGTTGAATACACATCTGTTCAAACACTTTTCCCATATAATCATTTAACCGGGGTCCTACAATTTCATCATATATAGTTTCCTTATTACCTGCAATAATGCCTGATATATTGGAGAGGACAAATCTGTACCAGAAGCAAAACATATTGTCCTCCAGCAGATATATGCTTTTTCTGGTTTTGCTTTCAGTTACAGGTTTTTCTTTTTTAACCAATCCCAAATTCATAAGAGACTTAAGGTATACCGAGCATACACTTGTTTCCAATCCGCTGCTTGTTGATATTTCATTAAGTCTTGATGCTCCCATGGCAATGGATGTTATTATGGCGTTATAAGTTTGTGGCTCCCTTAACTCCTGCTTAATAAGATTACCTGGTTCTTCAAACATATACCCCGTATCATCAAAAAAATTATCAATAATATTTTGTCTGATACTCTTCTTTGGATCTATGAATTCTAAATATTGCGGGATTCCTCCTGTTATGCCGTAAATAATAGATTTTTCATAGCTGTTAAAATTATCATGAAATCCTGATGTATCAAAATAGTCAAAGGGTCTTATCTTAAACTGTGCAGTTCTCCTGCCGTATAGAGGGCTTTTATAGCCAAGAACCTGGTTTTCCATGAAACTCATTGATGAACCACATAGAATGAGAAAAAGCCTGGAGCTTTTGAACTTGTGATCAATATATGCCTGCAAAATAGAGGAAACGGACTTGTCAGCTCTAGCCAAATAGGGATATTCGTCTATTACAAGAATTACACGCTGGTTCTTGATGAATTCATACAAGTAATCAAGTGCTTTTTCAAATGAGCTAAAACCTGGTGCTGATTTCAAACCTGGCATTGTAAGGGTAAAAATGCTTTTACTTAAATTATTCAGATTGTTTTGAATTGTTGACTCTATACTTACAAAATAGATAGCCTTCTTTTGTTTGCAAAACTCATTTATTAGCGTTGTTTTACCTACGCGCCTGCGGCCATAAACAATAACAAATTCAAATTTGCTGCTTTTGTAAAGCTTCTCCAGTTTTGAAAGCTCATTTTCCCTGCCAATAAACAATATATTCACCTCTCACGACATACATAGTAAATCGTATTTTAGTAAATCATAATTATATTATACGGCCGTGTATGTTTGCTGTCAAATAATTTCCTGAGAAAACGCGTCCAAATAATTTGAAAATTATTATTGACTTATCCGGTCAACTGGTATAATATATTATTGCATTGACCAGATTGGTCTATGAATACAAAAAGAGGTATGGAATATGGATGATTTTTTAAATAACATTGATGAGAAGAAACTGGACAGGATAATAAACAGTGCAATGGGAGAGTTTACACGGTTTCCGTATGAAAAAGCATCGACAAATAGTATAGTGAAGAATGCAGGCATTTCAAAAGGACTGCTTTTTCACTATTTCGGCAGCAAACAGAAGCTGTACGATTATACGATATCATTTGCAGTAAACAAACTGTACAGGGAGATTACAGGCAAGATAGATTATGAAGAAAATGACCTGTTTGAAAGGATTAAGCATATTGTAATTTTAAAATTCAAGCTTGCAGGGGAATACCCACAGCTGTTTGACTTTCTCATAAGCGTCCTTAACAACCAAAAGGCCGGAGGGAGTCTTAAAAGCAGTGTTGAGTTCTTTAAGAATCTCGGCCTTAATGTTGAAGATGCGTTCGTCAAAATTTATTACCACAACATCGACTTCGGGAAATTCAAAGATGTGCAGCACAAAGATGAGGTCATAAACATCATCCGCTGGACCCTGGAGAAGTTTTCCGACCAGGTTCTGCAAAACCTTGGTGACAGCATGAATTCATCACAGATGAATAACTTCAGGGAACAGATTGATGTATACATCAGCGTGTTAAGAAAGGCATTCTATAAAACGGGGAGGTAGTGTACAAATGATTTCGGTAAAGAATCTGTCACATTCATACAGCAACAATGATAAGCTTGCCCTGAACAACATAAGCTTTGAGGTTGCCAATGGTGAAACTTTTGGTTTTCTGGGGCCGTCCGGGGCAGGTAAATCAACAACACAGGGCATACTGACAGGGCTGCTTAAGCAGCAGAGCGGCGAGGTGATGGTAGCTGGATATAATACGATGAAGATACAGAACGAACGCTTTAATAAAATCGGCGTTTCATTTGAACAGTCAAACGTCTACAGCAAACTCACTGCGCTTGAGAATCTGCAGTTTTATGCCAGGTTGTTTGATGTGCCTACACGCGACCCGCTGGAGCTTTTAAGGATTGTTGGTCTTGAAGGAAAGGAAAATGAACGTGCAGGCAGTTTTTCCAAAGGCATGAAGCACAGACTTACGTTTGCAAGGTCTATGCTGAACAACCCTGAGCTTTGGTTCCTGGATGAACCCACCACAGGGCTTGACCCTACTATTGCCGCAACCATAAAGGAAGTTATAAGGGAACAGGCAGCGAAGGGGACAACCTGCTTTCTGACTACACACAACATGTACATTGCGGATGAGCTGTGCGACAGGGTTGCATTCATAATAGACGGTGAGATAAAACTTATTGACAGCCCGAAGAACCTGAAACTTCAATATGGAAAGAAGCTTGTTGAGATAGAGTATATTGACAATGGAGAAGTTGCATGTGAAACCCTGAAGACTGTTGACGAAAAGGACAGGAATCGTATAGCCGAAATAGTTAAAAACCATGACATCAGGACAATGCATACCAAGGAAGCAACCCTGGAAGAGATATTCATACAGGTAACCGGAAGGGGGCTCGTATAGCATGAAACTGCTAAGCAGTTATTTAAAGGAGATGAAAATCGCTGCAAGGGGTTTTTACTTCTATGTGGAGATATTCATGGCCGTAATCATACTTGTTATTCTTCTTTTTGCAGTCAATGAAGAACCTGTAAGCAGGGCAAAGGAATTCCTGTATTATGACATGCCGGGAGAAGCTGTTAACAGCATATATGAAGATTATATCTCCGGGGGCAGTGTCAAGGCTGTAGGGAAGACCGGTTTCGACATGAAAGCATCCTCTTTTGAGGTTGCCAACAAAGAGACAGGCAATACCAGAACCTATGAATTTGAGAAGGAAACTTTAACGGCTGACACTTATAAGCAGTATGACAGCAAAACCGGCAGACTGGCAAAAACTATTTATATCACCAAAAATGAGGAGGATATGATAAGGCTGGCCCGCAGTGAAAAGGTAATCGGTGCGAAAATTTCGATGAACGACGCGGGTGGTCTGACATATACATACTATAACCAGGGATATGAAACAGACAGATACATCAATCTGCTGTATGTCATCCACAACAAATCCGAAGATGAAATGACTGAGGCCTTTAATAGTCAAAAAGTCAGAAGACTGGGCGAGTTTGACATGCTTAACAACAGGGAGAACCTGATACCCATGTTTATTGTATTTATGGGTGCGTTAATGGGTTTTTTCATAGTGGTGGCTTATATATTCAATGACAAGGCGGAAGGCGTGATACGTGCATTTGCGGTGACACCATCACCGGTTTGGGAGTATCTTTTAAGCAAGGTCATGGTTATTGTCACAACTGTAATTTTCTCTTCATCAATAATTGTTATCCCCATAATGGGAGGAAAACCTGGCTACCTGCTGATGTACCTGCTGCTTATCATATCAAGCTTTGCCTTTGCCTCGCTTGGACTGCTGGCAGCCAGTTTCTTTGAAACCATGACCAAATCATTCGGCATACTGTTTGCGCTGATGCTTGCAATGCTGGTTCCTGCATTATCATATACCATACCCGGGTTTGATCCTGTCTGGCTGCGGTTTTTCCCCACATATCCGCTGCTTCAGGGGTTCAAGGAAATAATTATGGCAGATGGAGATGCGGGGTATGTACTGACCCTCTGTGGAGTATTTCTGGCAGGAGGTATACTGCTGTTCCTGCTGGCAAACCAAAAATTTAGAAGAACACTTACTGTGTGAGGAGGCATTATTATGTTTAAAAAGATACTTACCATACTTCACAGGGATATGAAATCATCAACCAGGGATTTAATGGTTACGTATATAATGGCAGCACCTGTACTGCTGGCGATTGTCATAACACTGTTTGCTCCCGGGCTTAATGAGTCAACTATCAGCCTGGCGATGATGAAGGAGGATGATGCAGGGCACATAGAATACATAGAACAGTTTGCCAGGGTAGAGTTGTTTGACAGTGTTGAACAGATGGAACAACGTGTAGCCGGGCGTGATGATATTGCCGCACTGATACCAACAGAGAACGGAGAGTATGAAATACTGCTTCAGGGAAATGAATCAGAGCTGGTTGAAAACTATACCAGAATGCTTAGTTCATTGTACAGTATCAATGCAACCAAAGAGGATACAAAGGCGCAGATG
>CAYYGK010000002.1:0-33132 GCA_964471145.1 uncultured Eubacteriales bacterium
AATTAACTCTGCAAGCATAGACCCTGACCATATCCGGAAGGCTGCCGGTATAATCAGTTCCGGAGGCCTTGTTGCGTTTCCTACCGAAACTGTATACGGTCTGGGTGCTGATGCGCTTGATGCAGAGGCTGTAAAAAAAATATTTCTTGCCAAGGGGCGTCCTTCGGACAACCCCCTTATAGTTCACATTTACTCGACTTCTCAGCTGGGCAGTATCGTATCGGACATGCCCGTGACAGCACAAGAGCTGATGGACAGGTTCTGGCCCGGTCCTCTCACCCTTGTCCTTAAAAAGAATGACATTGTACCCCTTGCAGTAACCGCCGGTCTTGAAACAGTGGCAGTAAGGATTCCCTCCCACCCGGTTGCTCTTGCATTTTTAAGGGCATGCGGCGTACCGGTGGCCGCCCCAAGCGCAAACCTGTCCGGCAGGCCCAGTACTACAAATGCCCGGCATGTAATTGATGACCTTGGCGGAAGGATTGATATGATAATAGATTCGGGCAGCTGTAATGTGGGGCTTGAATCAACGGTGCTTGACATAACGGTAGTCCCTCCTGTTATTCTAAGACCGGGAGGAATAACTGCGGAACAGATCGAAAAGGTAACAGGCGTTGTAAAGTATTCCTGTGACGATTGCCCTGTCCGCTCCCCGGGAATGAAATATACCCATTACTCCCCGCAGGCCAGGGTTGTTATCGTAACAGGCACTCCGCACCAGACAGCAGAGAGAATAAATGAAATGGCACACAAGCTGGAGAACGAAGGCCTGCGTGTGGGCATACTGGCTTCGGAACAGACAGTTCCTTCCTATACCACCGGGATAGTGATATCTGCGGGTGACCGCAACTGTCCTGAAACAATAGCATCCAGACTTTTTGATTCACTTAGAGAATTCGACCGGCTTGAAGCTGACATTGTACTCTCGGAGTCATTTGACCCGCAAGGCCTTGGTTATGCTATAATGAACCGTATGCACAAGGCTGCAGGTTATAATATTGTAAGGGCTTGAAAAAATGTAGAAACTAATGTAATGTTTGGGGGACAATATGAAAAAGATACTGTTTGTCTGTACTGGCAATACCTGCAGAAGCGTAATGGCGGAAGCATTTTTCAACAACCTGGCGGGGGACAGGCTCTGTGCCGGTTCTGCCGGCATTGCGGCCAGCGGTTCTGCTGCAAGCAGCAACACCGTTACCGTGCTGAAAAGCAACTACAGCCTTGATGTAAGCAATCACAAGTCACGGACCATAACAGAACAGGACATAAAAGACTCGTACCTTATCATTACAATGACATCAAACCATAAGGAACACATACTTACCCGATTCCCTGATGCTCAGGACAAGACCTATACCCTGGGTCAGTATATAGAAAGCGATGATGCAGGCAGCTGTGCCAATGACTTTGACTGCCGGTATGATATTCCGGACCCTTACGGTATGTCAATACAGGTATACAATCACTGTGCTATGGAGATAAACAGAGCTGTCAAAAGGCTTCTTCTAAAGCTTCCCGCAGATAGCAAAGAATAGTTTTGACATGTATACAATCAATGCTATAGAATATGTTAATGGGAGATGTTTCAATGATTGCAGTATCAAGCGACCACGGAGGTTACGCTCTCAAGAGTGAGATTAAAGGTTTTCTTGAGGAATATGGTTACAGCTACAAGGATCTGGGCACTTTTAACGCCGATGAATCTGTAGATTACCCTGATTACGGACATGCGGTTGCTCTTGCTGTTAAAAGCGGGGAGTTCAACAGGGGCATAATCATATGCGGAACCGGCATAGGCATATCCATTGCTGCAAACAAGGTCCCCGGTATAAGGGCTGCATTGTGCACCGACTCATATATGGCACGGATGAGCAGGGAACATAACAACGCAAACATACTTGCCCTGGGCGGAAGGGTAACAGGACCCGGCACAGCTGTAGAGATAGTAAGGACCTGGCTTAACACAGATTTTTCAGGAGACCGCCACAGCCGGAGGGTCAACAAGATAACCAATATAGAAAGGGAATATTTGTCAAATGGGGGTAACAGTAATTGAATAAAAATGTTTTTGTTTTCGACCACCCATTAATTCAACACAAGGTATCCCTTCTCCGTGACAGAAATACCAGCACAAAGGAATTCCGGGAACTGGTATCGGAAATCTCAATGCTTATGGGGTATGAGGTGACAAGAAGCATGCCCTTAAAAAAAGTTGAGATTGAAACACCTGTTGGGGTGGCAGAGACACATATAATATCAGGCAAGAAGCTGGGAATAGTACCTGTACTTAGGGCCGGTCTGGGCATGGCAGACGGCATGCTGAACCTTCTGCCTATGGCGAGGGTGGGGCATATCGGCCTGTTCCGGGACCCTGAAACTTTAAATCCGGTGGACTACTACTGCAAGCTGCCGGTTGATTCGGATGAGAGGGAAATAGTCCTTTTAGACCCGATGCTGGCAACCGGTGGTTCTGCTTGTGCTGCAATAAGCTTCCTTAAAAAACGCGGCGTAGCCCAGATAAGCCTTATGTGTATTATTGCTGCCAGACAGGGTATAGACAGGATAGTATCGGAACATGCCGATGCCCGCATTTATTGTGCGGCTGTAGATGAAAAACTGGATGAGAACGGATATATTGTTCCCGGCCTCGGAGATGCCGGAGACAGATTGTTTGGAACGAAATAGCTCAGGGAGATGATTACATATGAGACCTTCATGGGACGAATATTTCATGCAGATAGTGGAACTTATTAAGACCCGGTCAACCTGCCTCAGAAGACAGGTGGGTGCACTGGTTGTCCGTGACAAGAGGATACTGGCCACCGGTTATAACGGTGCACCGTCCGGCTGCAGGCACTGTACCACCATGGGCTGCATAAGGGACACCCTCAATATTCCTTCCGGCCAGCGCCATGAATTGTGCAGGGCATCTCATGCGGAACAGAATGCCATAGCCCAGGCTGCTTTTTCAGGCACAAGTATAAAAGGCGGCACCATGTATGTAACTCTTCAGCCCTGTGTAATATGCGCAAAAATGATAATAAATGCGGGAATTGAAAAAATCGTTTTTAAAGGAGCATACCCTGACGACCTTGCTATGGACCTGCTCCAGGAATCCGGCGTAAGGGTAGTCAAATACGAGGATTAAAACTTTTAATAAACTGTATGCGTAATGAAGATAATAGATAAAGGCAGGTGATAATGTGGATATAAGCCTTGACTGGTTCATTACTTTCATACTTGCTTTCATTGTTTCCTTTTCAGCTACCCCAATAGCCAGGAAGCTGGCATACGGTATTGGAGCGGTGGATATACCCTGTGAGGAAAGAAGAATGCATAAAAGGCCGCTTGCCCGTCTTGGGGGCATAGCCATAATCTGTGGCTTTACGGTTGCGGTCTTATTCCTTTTCATGAGCTCTTCAATTGGTGAAAGCAGCGGCTTTGCAACGCAGATACAACTTATTGCAATTCTTGCCGGCGGTGCTGTAATAACTTTAACCGGCCTGGTAGATGACATAAGGGGGCTTGGGCCGAAAACAAAACTTCTCCTTCAGCTTGCTGCCGCCCTTGCGGTCATATTCATTGCAGATATGCGCATAGAAGGTTTTACAAATCCTATATCCCAGGATTTCATATCCCTTCCCCTTTATTTATCCTACCCCCTTACAATACTGTGGATCATCGGAATAACAAATGCAATTAATCTTATAGACGGTCTTGACGGTCTGGCAGCTGGAATAACATCCATTTCCTGCATTTGTCTTTTCTTCATAAACATTATAGCCAACCAGGGCCTTCCCGCAATCCAGTCACTGGTGGCTGTTCTTACACTTGCACTGGCAGGTTCGGCACTGGGTTTTCTGCCATTTAACTTTTTCCCGTCTAAAATAATCATGGGTGATACCGGTGCATATTTCATGGGCTTCATCCTTGCCATAGTATCAATACAGGGTGCCATGAAGTCATTTACCGCAATTTCCCTGTCCATTCCGCTGATAGTTTTAGGACTTCCGCTGTTTGATACCGCAGCCTCCATATGCAGGAGACTTGCAAGCAGGAAACCCATCATGCAGGCTGACAGGGGACACCTTCATCACAGGCTTATAGACATGGGACTCTCACATAAGCAGTCGGTCATAGTCATGTATACAGCCAGCGCGGCCCTCGGACTGGGTGCGGTAGTTATGGCGGACAAGGGAACACTAAGTGCAGTTATACTTCTTGCACTGGTGTCCGTTTTTATCATAGGCGGGGCAGTCTATATGAAGGAAATAAACCATGAGGAACAAGAAACAAAAGAAGACGGCCGTGACACATATAAGATTTCAACAGACGAAGACAGATAACCGGAGTGGGGTAGGTTTACATTATATATGGGGGATTTATGAAATATATTAAAATATTGGTTGTTTTCGGTACAAGGCCCGAAGCCGTAAAAATGGCTCCTCTTGTAATTGAACTGAAAAAACACCCGCAAATACTAACAGAAGTATGTGTCACAGCACAACACCGTGAGATGCTCGATCAGGTTCTTGACATATTCAGCATAGTTCCTGATTATGACCTGGATATTATGAAGGCGAGGCAATCTCTATCAGATGTTACGGTAAACGCTCTAAAGGGTCTTGAATCTATACTTGATAAATCCAGCCCCAACCTTGTTCTTGTCCATGGGGATACCACAACAACATTTACCGGAGCACTTGCAGCATTCTATGGCAGGATTGATACAGGCCATGTTGAAGCGGGCCTTAGAACATTCGACAAGTACTTTCCCTATCCCGAAGAAATAAACAGGAGACTTACAGGTGTTCTGGCAGATATTCATTTCGCTCCCACCGAAACAAACAGACAGAACCTTATAAGGGAAGGTGTTTCCCCCGAGAAAATCCATGTAACCGGCAATACTGTAATAGATGCACTGAAAACCACTGTCAGCAGCAACTACATGTTTAAAAATACCGACCTTCGCAATCTTGACTTCTCAAAGCGGATTATTGCGGTAACAGCACACCGTCGTGAAAACCTCGGAACCCCTCTCGAGAATATCTGCCGTGCACTGAAACGACTTGCTGACAACTACCGGGATGTGACAGTTGTCTATTCTGTCCATTTAAACCCGGCAGTCCACGAAACAGCCTGCAGGATACTGGGCAGCCACCCCGGAGTCAAGCTTATCAGCCCTCTTGACCCTCAAGACATGCACAATTTCCTCTCCCGCTGCCATATTGTTTTGACTGATTCCGGCGGCCTCCAGGAGGAGGCTCCGTCACTTGGAAAACCTGTTCTGGTATTGAGAAACGAGACCGAACGGCCTGAGGCTGTAAAGGCCGGTACTGTCCGTTTGGCAGGCACTGATGAACAGCAGGTTTACTCAATGGCAGAAAAGCTTCTTGATGACAGCGGCGAGTACGCAAGCATGGCTAAAGCAGTCAACCCCTACGGAGACGGACAGGCATCATCTCGTATTGTTCAGGCTATACTCCTGAAATATGGGCTGGAGTGCCATAATCCTTCGGTATTCAATCCTGACTGATACCCCTCTCCCGTTAAAATTACAATTAAGTTGCTTCTTAATTGATATGGTGTTTTTGATATGATATTATAAAGATTGAATAATCGGACATGCAGTTTTTTACTATATTCTAATGAGATTTAACGGAGGGAATAAATTGCGTCTATGCCTTTTGGACAGGTTCATGTTAACTCGCATTACCGCATATTATATCCTTTGCATTTTCTTTTTCATGCTGCTTGCCGGCAACCGGGTATCAGCGGCAGCCGGTGTGTCAGTTGGTGCAGCACTGGGCTTTTGCAGGTGGGTATCACTGAGAAGGCTTGTATACTCATCCTGCAGAAAACATGCCCGACAGCCCAATATGCTTATTGCAATACCCTATGTCGCATCTCTTGCACTGCTTACCCTTATGATTATATTTTCCGCAAGAGCGGGGATATGGATGTTTGCAGGTACTGCGGCAGGTATATCACTTGTTCCTGCTGTAATAATAATTAATGGCTTAACTGAATCTGCAGGTATAACACACAATAATTTCGGTGCCGGAAGGATTTGGGATGAATAAGGAAAGCCTGCTGGACATCCTTGAAAGCCATGAGGTGTTCAGTTTCAGTATTTCAGGCACAGAGGTGCAGGTTTACAATTCAGTGATAGTAATGTGGGTTATTATGGCTGTGCTTATCGTGCTCTCGCTGAAGTTTGCCCGGGGGTTTCGCCCTGTTCCATCATGCAGTCAGAATTATGTGGAAGCAGTTGTGGAAACCCTTAATAATTTCACACAGAGCATGACAGGAAATCGCTGGGAGTACACCGCTCCCTTTGTCGGAACACTCTTTTTATTCCTCATACTCTCCAATACGGTAGCCCTGTTCAATTTTATGCCCGAATGGCGGCAGCTTTATGAAGTTACAGGCATCAGGGTTTTGTCCGATATTCCGCAGATACTCATCAAACCCCCCACAAAAGACATAAACGTAACCACCGCACTTGCCGTCCTTTCAACATGTTTTGTAATTTATTACGGTATACGCTTTAAAAAGCCTTCCGGATGGCTTAAGGGTTTTGTTGATCCCTCTCCTGTTATATTGCCGATAAAAGTGCTTGAATACTTTATACGCACCCTTTCACTGTCCCTGCGTCTGTTTGGCAACATACTGGGTGCTTTCATTATAATGGAGCTTTTATACCTGATGATACCTCTCCTGATACCGGCGGGGTTCAGCATATATTTTGATATTTTTGACGGAATTTTGCAGGCATTTATATTTGTATTTCTTACCTCCCTTTACATAGGGGAGGCTTTGGAATAGAATTGTTTCAAGGAGGCTGATTATTAATGAACAGTGATGCAATAACGGCATTGGCAGCAGGCGGGGCAGTTATGATTGCAGGTCTTGCAGCTTCGTTCTCTATAGGACACGCCACCTCAAAGGCTGTGGAATCTGCGGCACGACAGCCCGAGGCTGCGGACAAGATACAGAGGATCCTTGTACTGGGCGCCGGCCTTATTGAGGCCACAGCAGTTTATGCTCTGCTTGTCGCTGCGCTGCTGATATTTTTTAAATAGCGACTACAAGACCGGGAGTGATACAAAGTGTTTGATTTCAGGATTCCAACCTTCATTTTTACGTTTATAAACTTCCTGGTGCTTTACTGGCTGCTTAAAAAACTGCTTTTCAAACCGGTGACCGGCTATATGCAAAACCGTTCACGCATGATAAGAGAGCAGCTGGAAAACGCTGAACGCAAATTTAAAGAAGCACAGGCCTTGAAGGCGCAATACGAAAAAGACCTTGCACGGTCACAGCAAAAAGCTGAGGCAATTATTAATGAAGCAAGGGAAAAAGCCAAAACCGAATATGTCAGGATCAAAGCAGATGCATCCAGAGAAGCGCAGAAGATAATTGAAAATGCCAAAAACGAGATTAAAGAAGAGCGCCAAAGGGTGACACAGGAACTTAAGGCACACGTTTCCTCTCTGGCACTGAAAGCTGCTGCAAAGGTCATTGAGGAGAACATGGATACAGGCAGGAACAGGAAGCTTGTTGAAAACTTCCTTGATAAGGAAGTGGTCGCATGACCGGTACCATTGCCCTCAGGTTTTCAGAAGCTCTAGCCGATATTGCATCAGAGACAGATGCCGAAGAAATATACTTAGAGCTTTATTCCATTGCCGGTATCTTTGACAAAAACCCATCTTTAACGGGCTTTCTCGGGGATAAATCGGTTAGCGGAAACATTCGGAAGAAAGTTCTGCATAAATTGTTTGACCCGCATGCAAGCAGGGTGGTTGTTAATCTGCTCTGTCTGCTTACAGACATCGGACGCCTGTCCCTTTTGCCCGAAATTGTTTCAGGATACAGGAAAGTTCTGGATAGAACAATGAACATTCTGAATGTTTCGGTAAAAAGCGCCTTTAAGCTTGAACAGGACCAGCTTTACAGACTGGGTGAGAAAATAAAAAGCCTGTACAAACCGTGTTCTGTCCGCATTAATTGTAAAATGGATCCTGCCGTTATGGCAGGGTTGGTAATTTGCGTAGGCGACAGGATTATTGATGCTACAGCCAGGGGAAGGCTCGAAGGACTCACGAAATCCCTTATGTTAAGGTAACAGGAGTGAATAGCTTGAATATAAGCCAGGAAGAAATTATATCGGTAATAAGGCAGGAGATTGAAAACTACGGTTTGCAGCCCAGGGTGGACGAAACCGGGTTTGTAATACGGACAGGCGACGGTATCGCAACAATCTACGGTTTATCCGGATGTATGAGCGGAGAACTGATTGAGTTTGAGACAGGCACGCTGGGTATGGCCATGAATCTTGAGGAAAACTATGTAGGATGTGTTCTTCTGGGAAACCAGGAGGAAGTGTCTGAAGGAATCCAGGTAAAACGCACAGGCAGGATGGTGGAGGTTCCTGTGGGTGATGCCCTGATAGGCAGGGTTATAGACCCGCTTGGAAATCCGCTGGACGGAAAAGGAGAGATCCGCTCAGGCCGTACCAGACCAGTTGAATCAGAAGCCCCGGGTGTTATTGAAAGGCAGCCGGTAGACACACCCCTGCAGACCGGTATAATGGCTATAGACTCTATGATCCCCATAGGAAGAGGCCAGCGTGAACTGGTAATAGGGGACAGGCAGACCGGCAAGACGGCAATTGCAATTGATACTATAATCAACCAGAAAGGAAAAGACATCATATGCATATATGTTGCAATCGGCCAGAAGAGGTCATCGGTTGCAAGAACCATATCCATCCTGGAGGAGCACGGTTCGATGGATTATTCCATCATTGTGTCATCAACTGCCTCTGAGATGTCCACACTTCAGTATATAGCACCGTATTCCGGATGTGCGATTGCAGAAGAGTTTATGTATAATGACCACAAAGATGTCCTTATAGTCTATGATGACCTGTCAAAGCACGCTGTGGCTTACAGGACCATGTCCCTGCTTCTTAAGCGTCCCCCAGGAAGAGAGGCATACCCCGGGGATGTTTTCTATCTTCACTCCAGACTGCTCGAAAGAGCCGCAAGGCTGCGTGAGGAGGACGGAGGGGGCTCAATAACCGCACTTCCGATAGTGGAAACGCTTGATGGCGACGTTTCAGCTTACATACCGACTAATATCATATCCATTACAGACGGCCAGATATACCTTGAAGCAGAGCTTTTCTTCTCCGGTCAGAGGCCTGCTGTGAACGTCGGGCTTTCTGTTTCAAGAGTAGGTGGCTCAGCACAGGTTGAAGCAATGAAGAAGGTGGCCGCACCGCTGCGCATAAACCTTGCCCAATACCGGGAACTTGCTGTTTTTTCACAGTTTGGCTCTGAACTGGATGATGCAACACAGAAGAAGCTCTCTCAAGGAGAAAGGCTGGTAGAAACCCTTAAGCAGCCGCAGTTTAAACCTATAAGCATGGAAGACCAGGTTATACTGTTGTTTGCTGCAACAAACAGGTTCATGACAGGTTTTTCGGTAGAACAGGTAAGGGACTTCAACAAAGGGCTGCTGCAGTTTGTCAGGGAAAAGTACCCTTCCATACCCGAACAAATAGCTGTGACGGGAGAATTATCTGAAGAGCTGGAAGACAGCCTGGACGAAGCACTAGAACATTATGTCAGCATGAAAACACAAGCCCGTACTCAGCACGCATAATCAGGGGGTATTTTATTGCAGAGCATGAGTGAGATAAGACACAGAATAAAAGCCATTAAAGACACACGGCAGATAACAGGCGCCGTAAAACTTATATCTGCTGCAAAACTGAAAAAGGCCAGGGAGCAGCTTGACAGTACACTGCCCTATTTTGAAAAAGTAAAACTTACCATGGCCGATATACTCACCCACAGCGGCGACATACAGAACAAGTTCTTTGATGTAAGGCACCAGAAAAGAGGAAGGCACAGGGGCTATATTGTTCTCACCGGAGACAAAGGCCTTGCCGGGTCATATAACCATAACATAATAAAGGCTACAGAAAAGGAGCTTGCCCGCCATCCTGAAGCAAGGCTTTACATAGCAGGTCATGTAGGACAGGCATACTTCTCTTCAAGGGGTTATGACATTGACAGGGAATTTGATTATCCCGTTCAGAACCCTACAGTATTCCGGGCACGACAGATATCCGAGTATATTCTTAAGCAGTTTGACAGGGGAAAAGTGGATGAGGTTTACGTCATATATATGTTTTTGGTTACTACCCTCAACCATGAACTCCATGTAATGAAGCTTCTTCCCCTGGATCTGGGGGGTATCCGCATGGAACTGGGGGTTGATGAACAGCTGAGGCAGGAACTTAATGAGGACCTGACATACGAGCCTTCCCCTGAAGCTGTTTTTAGCGTTCTGGTAAGCAAATACGTAAAGGGAATTCTCTACGGGGCAATGGTTGAAGCCTTCACAAGCGAACAAAGTTCGAGAATGGTGGCCATGGATAATGCTACCGACAACGCAAACGATATGCTCAAGGAGTTAAACAACCATTATAACAGGGCAAGACAGTCAATGATAACACAGCAGATATCTGAAATTGTTGGCGGGGCCTCGGCGCTTAAGACACAGAATTTCTGAAAGGAGTGCATTTAAGTCCAATGGACCAAAGTTCAGGACGTGTTATACAGATAATCGGACCGGTAGTGGATATCAGGTTTGAAAACAGCCGTGTTCCAGGAATTCTCAATGCAGTGACAATAACAGGTACCGACAGAAACATAACTGCTGAAGTGCTGCAGCATGTTGGAAATGACACAGTAAGGTGTGTTGCAATGTCTTCCACCTCGGGAATGATAAGAGGCATGAAGGCCATAGATACAGGGAGCCCGGTTACCGTGCCTGTTGGAAAAGAAGTCCTTGGCAGGATTTTTAATGTGCTGGGCCAGCCGATTGACGGTATGGACAGTGTAAATACAAAAGAGCGGTGGCCGATACACAGACCTTCACCCAGCCTTGACGAACAGCTTCCTGCACGCCAGATTTTTGAGACTGGCATAAAAGTGGTTGACCTTCTGGCTCCGTATCCCCGCGGAGGTAAAATCGGGCTTTTTGGCGGCGCCGGAGTAGGCAAAACAGTCCTTATCCTGGAACTCATACATAACATATCCACAGAGCACGGAGGATACTCGGTTTTTACAGGTATCGGGGAAAGATCAAGGGAAGGAAACGACCTCTGGCTGGAGATGAAAAAGTCAGGGGTTATCAAAAACACCGCTCTGGTGTTCGGTCAAATGAATGAACCTCCAGGCTCCAGAATGCGTGTAGGCCTTACAGGACTGACTATGGCAGAATTCTTTAGAGACTGCCTTGAGCAGGATGTTCTTTTGTTCATAGACAACATATACAGGTTCATCCAGGCGGGTTCGGAGGTATCGGCACTTATGGGCAGGACTCCTTCTGCCGTGGGTTATCAGCCCACGCTTGCAAATGATGTTGGTGAATTACAGGAAAGGATTACATCTACCAGAAAGGGCTCAATTACATCAGTACAGGCTGTTTATGTACCTGCAGACGACCTTACAGACCCTGCCCCTGCAACAACTTTTGCACATCTGGATGCCACCACTGTGCTTTCCAGAAAAATCGTGGAGCTTGGCATATATCCCGCGGTTGATCCTCTGGATTCTACATCACAGATTCTGGACCCTTTTATAGTTGGAGAAGACCACTACAATACCGCCCACAGAGTTCAGGAAACTCTCCAGAGGTACAAGGAACTCCAGGACATAATTGCAATACTCGGAATGGATGAACTCAGCGAACAGGACAAGCTTGTTGTCTACCGTGCAAGAAAGATTCAGCGTTTTCTGTCGCAGCCGTTCTTTGTAGCCGAGTCTTTTACAGGCTATGAAGGAAGATATGTTTCTATCAAAGAAACCGTAAGGGGTTTTAATGAGATACTTGACGGCAAGACGGATGATATCCAGGAATCCATGTTCTACATGGCAGGCACAATAGACGAAGTGTACGAACGAGCGGATAAGAAATAGCAGGGAGGTTTCAATGCCTGGTACTTTTAACCTTGAAATAGTCACACCCGAGAGGAAGTTCTTTCAGGAAGAAGTGGAAATGCTTGTACTCAAAACTCCTGATGGTGAAATGGGTGTGCTCAAAGGGCATATACCAATGGTAACAACCGTTTCCATTGGGCCTGCAAGAATACTTCATGAAGGCCAATGGAAACAAGCCGTTTTAACTACCGGTTTTATGGAAATAGGCAGAAGCTCAACGGTTATCCTTGTTGATACAGCAGAATGGCCTCATGAAATTGACATAAACCGTGCACAAGAGGCTAGAAGAAGGGCGGAAGAACGGCTTCACAGAAAACTTAGCCGTATTGAATACCAGCGTTCTCAGGCCGCCCTCTCCCGTGCTCTTGCAAGGCTTAAGATTACCGGAAGATCCAGGAAATAGCTACGGTATGGTAAATACGAATTCGTTGTTTGCAAGAGCCACCCTGTCCCCGTTTCTGACAGGATAGTCCGTGTTGCTTTCCAGTCTTTCTCCGTTTATGTAAGTTCCGTTCCTGCTGTTAAGGTCCTTTATATAGTATTTCCCGTCACGGCTTACAATCTCTGCATGCACCTTGCCTACCGTATTATTCTTAAGAACAAAATCAACCATCTCCCCCAGCCTGCCTATAACCAAAGGGTTCTTGACAAGCGGTATGACTTCATGGTTTTTCTCCCCGCAGCCTTTCAGTGCCGGAAGTCCGCTTTTTGTTCCTGCAAGAACCTCTGTATGTTGTTCCTGTTCCAACAGGTCTTCTTTTTGGTCCTTAACACTGCTTTTTATCGTCCTTCTTTTAGTGGCTGCTCTTTGGGAGGATTCTTGTTTTCTGCTTAAGCGCTCACCGATGTACTCACGGAGTTCCCTGAAAAAGTTGCTGCCCAGTATGCTCTTTGAAATCAGCACATCCAATCCGGCCAAAACCAGAATTGTACCGGCAAGAACCGTGCTCTCCCTGCCGCTTGCCCGTACCATTTGGTAAACAGTAAAAAATAATACCGTAAAAAATACCTGCAGCATCACCTCGGCAATAATCTTTGGGCCTATGGCTGCCGATTTTGATTTTTCTTCAGGTATATTCTCCTCTCTTCCTTTCGTCAGATAGTACAGGTCATTGTCCTTTACCACCCTTTCATAGGAACTCATAACACCACCATCGTCGTCTATCCAGTCACTACCCAGAGGATACCTTTCTTCCTGCAGCTCCTCCTGCCGGTCTTTGCCCAGCAGGCTGTTAAGAAGTTCTCTAAATTCCTTTATGCTGAACGCCTCACTCTTGAGACTGTCTATTATCCGCTGTATGTAGTTTCCGTCAGAGGGGTTTTCCTCAAGCCTTGCCAGTCTTGCAACTATCCGCAGTATAAGCTCTCTGTAGTTTTCCACAAAATCTTCCTCATTATCTGCCGGAACATACACAAGATAGGTTCTTAGTGTTGCAGGATCAATAAAGATATACTTCTCATCCATCACAAAGCATCTGTCATAAAGGAGGTATCCGTCGCAAAACTTTAATGGTGAAGTAATATTTACAAGTATATTGAGCAGCTCGTCCCTTTTGAGTTTCTTCAAGGTGAAATATTTCTCTAATGTAAGTTTTGAGGTCACATCATATGAAAAGCAGACACATTCATCCGTGACCAGTGTCCGCAGGTTAAGAACCCCCACAATGCAGTTGTGGACAAGCATGTCAATCTGATGATAAATCAGCTCCACTTCCTTTGGTATCCTTATAACAAGATTGCTTGATCTGGTATTCCTTTCGTATTTACACTCAAATTCCATGCCATGAGTCATTATTACCATTGGATACCCTCCATTAGCCTTTAGTTTATACTGTTGCTGTTTCTAATGTTTCCGCTTCCGACATCCTCAATAATGCTGGAGTCTCCAAAAACCTCCTCCATGATCTCAACCGCAAAGTTAATTATGGCATCCCTGAATATAAGGGCTATGCCTACCAGCACGGCTATTATAATCACTATTTCAACTGTGCCCAGCCCCTTGTTATTGCCAATAAACATTCTTATCCTGGTTAACACATCCTTCACCCCCTCTCCTCTTATACAAACATAAGCGCCAGCATTGCAGGTGTTGCCGCAATAAGCAGTATTGCCACAAAAACCAGCATAAGCGGCAGCAGCATTTTAGTAGAGGCCTCTTCCCCCATTTTTCTGGCTGCGTTTTTTCTGATCTGCCAGCACTCGTTTGCACATACTCTGAGTACAGATACAAGCTCTGCGCTGCCCTTCCTTAAGTTTAAAACAAGTATTGAAACAAACCTTGTTATTTCAGGTATGCGGCACCTTTTTGCAAGGTTTTCATATGCCTGCAGGTCAGGTTTGCCTGCGTTAATCTCTGCCAACACTCCTTGCAGTTCACGGAAAAGCGGGCTTGTTGCTCTATCGCTGCTCTCTACAATTCTTTTCATTGCATTTTCGACAGTCATCCCGGCGTTAACAAGAAGCGCAAGCCTGTTTAAGAAGTCCGGAAAGTCCAATCGCAGCCTGGTTCTTCTCCTGTCAAGCCTGCTCCTTATGTCTTTGTCTGTAAAGTACATTACACTGGCGAAAAGAAGCAAGGCAAACACAACCGTGCCTGCATCCGGTTTTGAAAGCAGCATCAGCATGCCTGAAAAGACTATGCACAATATAAGATAAACCGCTCTGGACGCCCAGTAGAGTTTAAGACGGTCCCGGGCATCTTCAGGCGTGTAAAGCTGTGACAATATAACAACAACCCCTCTGTCATAGACAGTGTTATACCTGTAACCGGTCAGTTCCATGAGCAGTATCCCTGCCGGCAGCAGTGCTTTTAACGGATAGTCCTTTTTATCTGCTTTTTGGATCAGATTCCTGTACCTGCCCAACCAATACAGACCCCCTACAATTCAATCTCATTTATTTTCTTTGAAACCACATATGCCAGAGCAAAAAGCATAAGCGCCACAGTCATTACAATTCTTCCAGCTGCAGTAGTAAAAACAGGGAGTATATAATCAGATGCCGTAAAAGACAGCAGCACAACCATTGCAGGAGGTAGAATATAAAGCACTTTCTGCTCAAAATTCCTCTCTGCAAGCATGGTTTCAATCTCCTGCCTTATTTCAATCCTGTCATTAATAATATTGGTGGTATTCCTGATGACGTCCACCATGTTTGCACCCGATTTTCTGCTTATCCTGAAAACTTCGGCAAAGCTTTTAATGTCTTCTACATGAGAACGCCGTGCCAAATCGTCCAGGGCAGATTCAAGTGTCTCGTTTAGTTCAAGTCTGAGTTGAATAATCCTTGCCTCCCTTACAATAGCAGTATCGCTGTCAGGATAAAGCAGTGACAGTTCGGACGGCACCTGCATGAATGCGCTTTCTATGGGTCTCCCGGCAGACAGTGAGGATGAGAGGGCATAGAGCATGTCCTTAAACTGTGTGTTGAGTTCTTTTTTCCTCCTCTTTATAAGCATCTTCCTTTTCATGTGCGGATATAGAAGTCCAAGAGGGGATAATAATATACACATGGCAGCACTCCTGTAAAAAATATAGCTCACTATACAGACAGCCACCGATGCGAACAGAGAATACCCGGCAAACTCAATTGCAGACATGCTATAATGGTTGTAGTCATTTTCATTGAGGACTTTTGCTTCCTTCTTCAACAGCCTTATACCCCTTTTCATAAAGCAGCTTTCCGGTATGAATCATTTTATTCCCCGTCTCCCTGAGAACCCCTCCTGCTGCACCGTGTTCAAAGCTATATAGTGGATTAAGTGCTATGGCGCTTCCGCTGCATCCTGCCATCTCTGAAATCTCCATAACCTTCCTGCTCCCGTCCCTCAGGCGTGACAAATGAACCATTATATCAAGGGCTGAAGCTATCTGGTGTCTTACTGCTTCCAGCGGAATATTTGCAGCCATCAGTACCATGGTCTCAAGACGGGTAAGCATATCCGAAGCTGAATTGGCATGCCCTGTGGAAAGGGAACCGTCATGCCCTGTGTTCATTGCCTGCAGCATGTCGAGTGTTTCGGGTCCCCTGACTTCTCCTACAATAATCCTGTCGGGTCTCATCCTGAGAGATGTCCTTATAAGGTCCCTTATGGTTATACGTCCTTTCCCCTCTGTGTTTTCATTTCTTGTTTCCAGTCTGACTATGTTGTCTATTCCGCTAATCTTCAATTCAGCCGAATCCTCTATTGTAATAATTCTCTCGTTTGATGGTATGCTGTTTGAAAGTGCATTAAGAAAAGTAGTCTTCCCTGAATTTGTCCCTCCACATATGAAAATGTTATACCTTGCCCTTACAAGCCGGGCCAGGAACGATGCTGCTTTTGCCGACAGGGATTTCAACTTTACAAGCCTTTCCATTGTGAATGGTTCATTCCCAAACTTCCTTATAGTCATTATAGGCCCATTAAGAGCAACAGGCTGCAGTACAACATTTATCCTGGATCCATCCTTAAGACGGGCATCAACAATGGGCATTGATTCATTTACTGTCCTGTTGGCCCTGGATACTATGGAGTGGATTACATTCTCAAGCTTCTCCATGCATTCAAAACCCATATCCAGTCTTTGGGTCCTCCCTTCCCTTTCAATGAATACCGTATCCGGCCCGTTTATCATTATTTCAGTCACCGACTGGTCATCCACCAGAGGCTGCAGCACTCCAAGCCCTCTTAAAGAATTAAACACAGTCTCCACAAGTGTTTTCTTTGTTTCCAGGTCAATATATTCTTTTTTTGAAAGGCAGAAGACGGTATCCGTTATCATATCCCTTATACTTTCATCCGTTAATTCCTCCCCGGGATTGATGCTTTGAAGAACCCTGCTTTTTACATCCTCAACCCTGGATTTCAAATCAGAATCGGTCATTTTGGATCAGCCTTTCCGGGCAGCCGGCTCCATCTGCATTCACTGCCTGTCACAAACCTGTTTAGTACCTCTCCAAGGCCCTCCACAAATCCATTTTTGCCATTGAGAAACACCTCACCGTCCTGTATCATTTCCATTTCCCTGCAGTATGGAAGCCTTGCCCGTATGGATTTTGCCGGAAGCACATCCTCTATGCCGTATCCTTCTCTGCCTTCGACATATTTGTTTTCAACAGCCACAATCCTCAATTCAACGTCTGTATCCTTCATCCTGTCCATGCGCTCAATCTCACGAAAGAGAATACGAAGTTTTTCTGCCGCTATGGCACTCCTTGTGACCGGCATTATTATAACATCGCACTTTTGCAGAATTGCGAGATTTCTCTTGTTCAAACTGCTTTCCATATCAATAACTACAGTATCATAAAGACCTGTGAATTTCAGGCTGTGAACCAGTGCGCCATACCCGTTTATCGATAACTCATCCAGTTCCAGAGGGCTTTCGGGAGGCGTATAGTAATGTATCCCATAGATATCCGATACTTCCTGTGCTCCCTTTACCGTTTTTTCACTTTCCGTACCATGACACTTAAGTGAAAACAGTACCTTTGAGAGAGTATGGCCCTCCCTTTTGTCAAAGCATGCATGTAGAGAACTGGCGCTTTCAAGATTAAGATAGAATGCTTTTAAACCTCTCCTGGCACATTGAATGCTCAAGCCTGTTGAAATCAAAGTCTTTCCTGCTCCCCCTATCGGGGAATAAACCCCCACGACCCTTGTATCCCGGATATTGCCATGCAGCGTTTCACTCATGCCTTCTTTAGAGTTGAATATATCAAGAATATCTCCCACTATGGAGTCGCAGTGCCTGTACTTAAAGACCGATGGAATCCTTTTTTTTGTATAGGAAGCATCATCTTCAAGTAGTATTATTGTCCCGCTAAAGCTCTTCAGTTTCTCCTGGCTGTAAAGCAGCGGTGAAATAAGAATCATGTGGAATCTTTCAGGCTTCATTTCATATTCTGAAATAAATGTATCAATGGACGAAAAACTGTTAACACTGAACGTAAAAGAATAGTTCGATGTTATGTAACCTGCCAGGCTTTCTGCGTATATCCTGCTATTGTCTATAATAGCGATATTTATCTTTCCCACGTTAACCCCCCATTATGTTAATTTATATATCAGTTCCACAATATATATAATAACTGCACATAAAAAGAAACACGCTAATATATTGTAAACTGTAATCCTTAATATGTCAAATGAATGTTTATGTATTCTTTGTAAAGACAAAAAACCCCGCAGCAGCGGGGGATATATAAAATTTGATATGTCATATTAGTGTTGCATTTCTTTTATAAAGATAAATTTTTCTGTTCTCGACAACGCTACAGGAAATAATTTTGCATAAATATTGCAAAATGGAGATCTTGTGAAAGAGGGATTAATTTTTACTATTGCAGCAGTATAAAGGTTATCTATATTATAGGGAGAACCCTTATAAGCGTGTAGATATGCATAAAACACCAGCTGCACAATATAATCTGTCAAAAGAAGAGATGCTGAGCAGAAATTTGATAATAAACAGCTGATGGACAAAGCGTACGAACGCGCCTTCACCTAAAGAGAATCAGGTGCGTTCATGCTTGAAAATCTTCTACATGTATTTAAGTATATAGTTCCATAAGCCTTCAGCCATGCCTACTATACCGTTTCCTCCAATCATGACGAACAGAACAAGAAGCAAAAGATTGAAGGCAACAGTATCAGTGATAAATGCCTTTTCAACCGTAACAAAAGTCTTGTACCGGTTAATAGAAACATCAACAGCCTTGAATACAGCAAAGAGTATATTGAACATGAGGAACACCCCAAAGACAAGTACGGTAAGCCTCGTGGCAAGAGACAGCGCACTTTCAGAGAACTCCTGGTACATTATAAATGAAATGGGTGCTACAACCGGCCATATTGCAAGTGCAAGAAAAAACGCCGTAAAAAAACGTATTACAAGAGGAACCGGCGATGTAATCACATGAACAACGTTCTTTAAAAATACATTCACCCTGTTTATCTCCCACACCTTGAGTTCAGAGGTTTCCTTGTTAAGCCTTACCAGCGTATACGACTCCTCGCTGTCATCCACCGTAAGCAGATAATCCTCCCGGTTATCCCTGTCGTAGTACCACTTCTTAACAAGGATCCATTCTTCATAGGGAAGAACATAACGCTTGGTAGTTCCTGTAGAAGAGACCTGCACTACAACTCTTGTTACATGAAAAAAGTACTCCATAATATTCTTTAAAAAATCCATTTTGACCACCAGTCATCAGTTTTCTATATTCATTGCTTAAATTCTACACGATTTTTACAAATCAATCAAGAGTTGTGACTGTATTTTCATCCCCGATTTGGTATACTTGATTTGTTGTGAATCTATGAAAAACCGGGAGGCGTTGAACATGAGAATATGTGCCGATGAAACTGCCGCCGTAATCATTGATATGCAGGAGAGGCTTTTTGGAGCGGTTTCAGACAGAACAGGAATTGCCGAAAGAACGGTACTGCTTTTAAAGGGGCTTCGAATACTGGAAATACCTATAGTCGTAACACAGCAGTACACCAAAGGCTTAGGACCGACCATAGAACCTGTAAGGGCTGCGCTGGGCGCTTTTTCTTCAATAGAAAAAAGCTCCTTCAGCTGCTGTGATGAGCCTTTATTCATAGACGGTCTTTCCAGCCTGAACAGGAATCAGATAATAGTTGCGGGTATGGAAGCCCATGTATGTGTTATGCAGACTGTTACTGACCTTGCTGCAAGGGGATACTCTCCTGTAGTTATAAGAAACTGCATAACTTCCCGCAGTCCCGCCGACATGGAGGCAGCTGTTGAAAGGATGAAGCAGGAAGGAGCCCTTATTGCCAGTTATGAGTCGGTGCTCTTTGAACTCTGCCGATATGCGGGAACCGACACCTTCAGGAAGATATCAGCCCTTGTGAAATAGAACATTGCAGGCAGGCATTTGTCAATAATTAAACCTTACGGCCTGACCGTAACGGAACAGATATATGTACCCTTCCTTTACTGTTTTACCGCTAAGCAGCGAAAGCGCTCTGGTGTAATACTTCATCTGAAGGCCATATCTTTCGTTTATGATATTTGTTTTGCCTTCAGGTACGTAATCAGTCTTATAGTCCAGCAGCACAAGACCGTCCGGCTCCTCAAAATAGCAGTCTATGATTCCCTGCAGCAGCATCGTCTCCTTTTTGCAGCCTTTCCCCTCCAGGTGCCCGTATACCTCACTGCAGGGTATCTCCATGTTGAAAGGCACCTCCCTCATTACTCTGCCGGAAGCCTTCAATCTCTTTCCCAGGCTGGAGTTCAGGAATCCCCTTATCCTTTCTGTATCAACAGAATCTGCCTGCTGAGCTGTAATCAGGTCCCTGTCTTTCATTTTCCTTATCTGTGTTTCGATGTCTTCCCTGTTCAGATCCAGGTGCTGCATCACAAAATGCAGTGCTGTTCCCTTTTCTGCAGCGCTTAATCCTTTTTTTCCCTCAAGGAATTTCGGCTTTTTTGCCAGCACGGGCATATCGGATAAAGCGGAGGCCTGCCCGGTACGCTCTATGTTAAATCTCCTTTTAAGCTCGGAAACCGAAACCTTGGCAGGCATTCCGGCAACTGCAGAAAAAGGATATTCCCAGCCCAGCCTCTCTGTCGCAAATCCGGCAAGGCCTGGGTCTTTTTTATGGTTTTGAATATTTTCCATCCAGCTGGTAATGCTTTTCTCCTGTTCTCTTGTACCAGCAGCGCTTACAGTTAAATCATTTTTATTCCACAGCATAACATTCCAGCAAGAGGAGTCATCTATTACGGGAAGCAGTCCAGAGTCCCGATGCTTTAGCAGCGCGGGGCCAATCCATTCAATATAGCTGCGGCCTTTCCTTACCAGGTACCCGGGTACCCTGTCGCTTTTCAGGCCTGCCCGTGCCGCCCATCTTCCTGCGGCTCTGGATAAGTTATTCACTGAGCCTGTAACAATAAGCTTCTCTCTTGCCCTCGTCATTCCTACATACAGTATCCTCATTTCCTCAGAGAGAGTCTCGGCCCTTATCCTTTCACGGACAGCTGTCTTGGCTGCTGACGGCCAGGCGGCACGCAGGCTGCAGTCAACCACATCAGGGCCAAATCCCAGTTTGTAATGCAGCAGTATTCTTTTTTCAGAATCCTGCAGATTAAACCTCTTCCCACACCCCGAAAGAATAACTACAGGGAACTCCAGCCCCTTGCTCTTATGAATGCTCATTATCCTTACCACGTTTTCATTCTCGCCCAGGATTTTGGCGCTTCCCATGTCTCCGCTGCTGCCTTTCATCCTGTCAATGAAGTTTATAAAATTAAAAAGCCCCCTGTAACTGGTCTGTTCAAATTGCCTTGCCCTTTCAAAAAGCATTCTGAGATTTGCCTGACGCTGCTCACCTGCCGGCATTGCTCCCACTATTGTATAATACCCGGTATCATTGTAAAGCTGCCATATCAATTGATCAGTTGACATGTACACCGCCATGTCTCTCCATCTTGTGAGTTTTTCCATAAAAACTAATGCCTTTTCAGATACCCTTCCCTGCTCTTTGCAGGCTGTTTTCCTTAGCGCATTGAACAAAGGTGCCTTTGTGTCCTCAAGTCTGACCTGGGCAAGTTCATCTGAAGCAAATGAGAATACCGGTGAACGCAATACCGAAAGCAGCGGAATATCCTGCAGCGGATTGTCTATGACCTGTAGAAATGAAAGCACTACCTGGATTTCTATTGTCTTGAAAAAACCCTGTCCTGAGTCAGTAAAAGCAGGTATGCCCACCAGAGCAAACTCCTCTGCAAAAACCTCTGCCCAGTTCCTTGTGGTACGAAGCAGTACAACAATGTCCCTGTACATCGCCTGCCGGTATTCCTTTCTGCCCTTGTCGTAAACGCACAGCCGCCTTCCCTTTTTGTCCGGAATAAACAATTCGCGTATTCTGTGAGCCACCACCCTTGCCTCACACTGTATCCTGTCCAGCATCTCCTTTTCATTATCTGATTCTTCACCCGTATCTTCCAAATTCACAATGTGAAACTCCGCTTTGTCGGCAGGCGACATGCCCGAAGGACAGCTGCCGTAAAGCGCGCCTTGATGCAGTGCTTCATCATCGGTATAGTCCAGTTCGCCAACTGAACTTGACATAATGCGCCTAAAAAGGAAATTTACCGCATTGATAACACCCTCCCTGCTCCTGAAATTTTTAAGAAGCAGTACCTTTCTTTTTATGTCTTCTGTTCTGGATTTATAGTCATTGTATTTCTCCAGGAAAATTTCAGGCCTCGCCTGCCTGAAACGGTATATGCTTTGCTTTATGTCCCCCACCATGAAAACCCGGGGGGTTTTACAGCCTTCTCCTGATATCATGCTGATGATTGTTTCCTGTACCATGTTGCTGTCCTGATATTCGTCTACAAGAATTTCATTGAATTGCTCTCTGTATTTGAGTGCTGTATTTGTAAGAACAGGTTGTCCGTCTTTCATGTCACAGAGTATGTCAAGGCAGAAATGCTCAAGGTCGTTAAAATCCACCACGGCCTTTTTTCTCTTTTTAAGTGCATATCTTTTCAGGAACTTGTTAACCAGGGAACCCATCTCTTTTATCAATGGAGACAGTGAACGCATATCGGAGATAGTCTGGGCCGAATCTGAAGCTATCACCTTCCCGCCAAGTACTTTAATTGCTTTCTTGACATCATTCCTTATGCCCTGTACCACGTCCTTTAATGCTTTGTCAGCATCCCTGGAGGCACTGGGAAGTCTTGAAAAACAAAAATCTCTTACTGCTTCATAAACTCTGTCCCAGATGCATAGTCCATCCTTACTAAATATATCAAGAACAGCGCTCACTTTTTGCCTGTCCTCACGGAATACATCCTCATATTTAATAAGCTCCGGGTCGTTTTTGATAATTTCTTCAGCATGAGCCAGAATTTCAAGCATTCCGTTGAGCTCAAACCTTATATGGTTCAGTATTTCTTTGCCCCAGGGGGTTTGACCGAAGTCTTTACCCTCAGGTATATTCATATTGTCTGCCATCTTCTTTAAGTATCTTTCCGGCCATGGCATGCTCTGTACGAAAGTACTGATCTCCATAACCAATTCACCCAGTGCACTATCGTCCCTGTTCCCCCCGTAATTCTCCAGCAGGTTTTTAAATCCCTCGTCATCATTTTCATACTGTTCCTCAAACACCTCGTCCAGCGCCTCCATCTTCATAAGGCGGCTTTCGGTATCATCAGCTATTCTAAATCCGGGGTCAATACCCGCCTCCTGGAAATTGCTGCGTATAACCTGCAGGCAGAACGAATGTATGGTTGTTATGCTTGCTTTTGACAAAAGAGTAAGCTGACGCTGGATAGTGTGGGATCCAGGTGCCTTTTCAAGGCGCTTTGCCAGCGCTTCGGTAATTCTCTCCCTCATCTCAGCGGCAGCCGCATTTGTGAATGTGACAACAAGCAGCCTGTCTATGTCCACAGGATGCCGGGTGTCGGTGATTTTCCTGATAATCCTCTCTACCAGAACGGCAGTCTTTCCTGCCCCTGCCGCCGCAGCTACCAGCAGCCTCGGGTTCTTACCCTCTATGGCCTGTCTCTGTTCGTCTGTCCATGGAGTTTTATCCATTCTGACCGGCTTCCTCCTTAATCCTGCTCCATATGTCATCCCTGTCAATATCGTAGAGCGTTCTGTATTTGTTGTCCTTTATAGCAGTATCAAACTGGCATACCGGTTTAAAACTGCAGTATTTACATGAAGATATGTCCTTCTTTCTATAGGGACTGATTTTGGTATTGCCGTCCCTGATTTCTGCACACAGCTGTCCAACCAGTTTTACAACATGCCTTCTAAGCATTTCAAACTGCTCCCTGGTTGCAGCAGAAGTATTGCTTCCCAGCACATCTCCCTTATTGACAGCTGCAGGTATGATCGTGGAAGAACCTTCTATTGTGTTGTCCATTTGCTTTATTAGCTTTACATCCGCAAGAAGCAGCCCCCTCATTTTTAACTGCTTCAGGATGGCTTTCTCAATCTCTTCCTTTCCCATCCTCCTGCTTCCATTTATAAGCGGATCATCAATCTTAAAATACAGCAGTCCCCCCGGCATCACCTTTCCGCCGGCCTCTGCCGTCTGTATCGCATCCATATATGTTACAAGCTGTATCTGCAGGCCATAGTACGCATCCGACAGTTGAAAATCTCTGCTGCCGGATTTGTAGTCCACTATCCGCAGGTAGGTGCCCTCATCCGTTTTTAACCTGTCAACCCTGTCTATCCTGCCTGTCAGGGAGACTTTTTCACCGGATGGCAGTTCAATAGTTATGGGAGGATAATCCCCTTCTCCTCCAAAAACAACCTCATAACCCGTTGGGTCGAAACTGCTTTTTCTTATATGCTGCGCAACAATCCATACCGCTCTTGTCACAACACGTTTAAGCCTTCTTGCCAGTGCGGTATATCTCTTTGAAGCCGCAATCCCTCTTCCTTTCATATTGTCAAGCATTGCGTCAACAATAGCCGATACACTGTCCCTGCACCATTCGATGCCAAAATCTCTCCAGCCCCCCTGGGTTTTTGAAACCTCAGAAGAGAATCTCTCTATTGCAGCATGCAGGAATGTTCCTACATCAGGAGGACTAAAGCCGTAAACTTTACGCTCTTGTGCACCAAGCCCGTAGCGTATAAAAAATGCAAACGGGCATGAAGCATATCTTTCAAGACGCGAGACACTTGACATAAAAGGGGTTCCATAAAGCTCTGCCGCCCTATTCCTTTGTATAGGCTGTGAAGTATTGGTATAGCAGAAAGCATGCTTTAGCTTCAGACATTCCACCTTCCATTTGCTGTTATGGCAAAACCACCTGAAAACCTCCTGCCACACAGGATCAATTGCTTCCCCGTCAGCTTTCCGCCTAAGCTGTGTTACCATATGCCTGAAGGCCGGCTTGCTTCTGCAGACAAACGGCATGTCATCACTTACCGGTTTTTTTAAAGATATGTTGCTGCTCTGTGCAATTTCAGGAAAAAGCCTTCTTATTCTGTATACCACATGTGACGGCCGCATTGAACGGCCTTCAGAGTCTGAGATTGGCCAGCTTATTCTCAGATGCTTTTCCGGAGTGGTAAGTGCCCTGTAAACCATGTACTGCCCGTCAAAAGCCTGTGTCCTTGTGTCGCTGGCAAGTTCTATCCCTTTCTTTCCCAGTTCTTCCCTGTCCCGGTCAGAGAGCATTCCCTCCTCTGCCGCAGGGAATGGGAACACACCATCGTTGGCACCCAGTACAAACAGAGCCTTTATATCATGACTTCTGGACCGCTCCAGATTCCCTGCCAGAACCTGGTCAAGAGCAGCAGGAATAAGCCCCGTCCTGTATTCAGCAAAGCCTATCCTCAGGATGTCCGCAAACCTTTCTGTTCCCAGCTTTTCATCATCCATCACCTCAACGGCCTGGTCAAAGACCTCCATTACCGTGTTCCAAACCTGTGAATACTCGTTTGCCCTGTCAAGGTATCCTTGCTGCCTGAACCCTTCAACAGCCTCTTCTATCCTTTCAGGTACCTCGAGTGTGCACAGGAATTCATAAAGACTTTCGCAGTATTGTGCGGCTGTATTTCTCCCCTTTATCTTTTCACTTAGTTTTAGCAGGGGTGCACACACCTCTTTTTTTATGCAGTTGATTTTACTTAGCAGTTTATTATTGTGTGGGGGGATGTTTTCGTCCGGAATCATTCCATAGGTCATATGCCAGTCCTTTTCATCTGTCCATTTACTGCCCCTGATGCCGCAAGCCAGCACATAGTTTTCAAGCAGATCGGTTTCTTCAAAACCTGTTCCGGTTAGCCCCGTTTTAAGATATCGGAATACAGCTTCATATGACCAGTTCTCAATAAATATTTCAAGTACCGACAATACCAGCCTGACCAGCGGGTGGTTTGTTATATCAACCTTCCTGTCTATGAAACACGGAATGTCGTATTCCTCAAACACAACCTCTATGAGCCTCTCATACTCTGAAAGATTCCCTGTTACTACGGCAATATCCCTGTAGCGCATATCCTCATCCCTGCACAGGCGGATTATTTCCGCTGCAGCCGCTTCCACCTCTGTAAACATGCCGGTTGCAGAAAAAAGGCAAATGTCCTTTGTTTTCCCTTTATAGACCGTATACGGGTAAGCATTAAGGCTGTTTTCGAGGTGCGCCAGTTCCGTGCTTGAAAAGAAGCGGTAAGGCGTGCCCTTGCAGGCAGATACGGCAGGTTCAATTTTGACTCCTTCTTCCCGTGCCATATCCCAAATCCTGCTGCATGCTGCTTTTACCTGCGTAAAAACATCCGTTCTTCCCGGGTCGGCCTGCCCGCCAAGACTGTCTGTACAAAGCGTAATATTAACCCGGTTAGCCTTTTTCATGAGTTTTAGAATAATTCTGTATTCCTGTGGGGTAAACCCTGAAAACCCGTCTATCCAAATTTCTCCATCCGTTAGCAGCGAACTTGATGCAAGCTTTTCTGCAGCAAGTGTAAGGTCATCTTCAGAGTCCCTGTATCTTGCTTTAAGTGTTTTTTCGAATTCATCGAATATTTGACTGAGTTCATTTATTTTAGCCTGAACAGAGAACCTGACGTCCCTGGCAGCTTCCGAAAGCATGACAGGCGTAATACTGTACCTTTTAAACTCTGTTATCATTGAAGACAGCTTGTTTACGAAGCCCGGATGCCTTGCAGAATCGGCAAACACCGAAAGGGTGTTCCTCTTCCTGTCAAGTATCCTGTGGAGAATCATGCATTTCCCTGCAGAGTGTATATGGGGGTATGTTATTCCGCCTGCCTCATTAAACACCCTGTAGGCCAGGCGCCTGAAACTCAACACCTCTGTCTTCAGTATCCCGCCTGTTTCAAGGACATCAATCAGGTCCCTTTCGGCCTGGAAGGTATACTGCTCCGGGACAAGAAGTGCTAACGGCCTTTCCTTCCCCGACGCTATTGCCTTTTTAATCTCTTCAAGGCAAAACCTGGTCTTGCCGCTTCCGGCTCTTCCATATATCATTCTCAGACTCATACAGTCCTGCTCCTGTCTGCGACGTTTCTTTCTCCACAGCTTTCCCTGGCTATAAGCTGGGTAGGTACAGTTATATGCCTTATATGACAACTTTTTCTCTCTATTTGGTCAATAGCTGTATCTGCTGCTGTCTGCCCTATGAGCATACCATTCTGGGCCACCGTTGTAAGGGGTATCTTTGAATACCTGCTTTCCATATTGTTGTCAAAACCTGTTATCGCAGCATCACAGCCAATTGCAAATCCGGCGTCTTCAAGAAGTTCCATGCACTTTAGTGCAACACCGTCATTGACGGCAACAATTCCGAATGGCTTGTGCATATTCAGTTTCTTAATCCTTTCTGGAAGTATACTAAGCAGGAACCTGTATGAATGCTTTCGTGACAGACTTCCCTCTGCGGTGCTGTGCGTAATCACATTCAGCCTGAAGTCTTCGGCCGCTTTAAGGAATCCTTCCAGCCGTTGATCCACGCTTGAAACATCCTCTTTGTGTGAAACAAACAGCACATTATTAAATCCTTGCATCGCAAGGTGCCTCACTGCCGAATATATGCCTCCCCTGTTGTCCGAACCCGTAAAGTCCGCATCATCAATACCTGCATCCCTGTCCAGCAGCCCCAGGTAGACCCCCTTCTTCCTTATATCATCAATCATTTCACCTATGCTGCTTCCCTCAACGGGAAATACAACCATTCCACAAGCGTGAGCCTGCAGCAGCCTGTCCAGCAGTCTGCTTTCCTGTTTACTGCCGCCATCACTGCTGCACGCAGCTACAAGGTATCCCCTTTTTTTTGCGCTCTTCTCAAAACCTTCAAGAATTTCCGCGCAAAGGCCTGTGCCTAATGATGGTAAAACAAGCCCCAGCAGTTTACTCTTAACAGGTGTTGCAGAACGGGGCGGCTGACTGCTTACGAAAGTACCCCTTCCCCTGCTCCTTGTAAGGTAGCCCTCTTTTACCAGTTCGCAAAGAGCCTGCCTTATGGGATACCTGCTGATGCCATATTCCCTGCACATATCCTTTTCTGTCATAATAACGCTGCCGGGCTTCATTTGGCCCTCTTCTATCCTCTTTTTCAGTTCATCCCTGAGCTGCATGTAAAGAGGCATATTAGAACTTCTATCCAATTTCAATCCGCTTCCCCCTTTTTCAGAAAAGCTCCATATTCTTTGATTCCAGGTGCTTTTGTACAATCGAAGCCATATCATAATCAAGCGGTCCTGTAACATGGTCCGCCATTTCGGCTATCACTGGTTTCACACCTACATTCTGCAGGTTATGACGTCACCAATATAGTATGGAAGGCCGCAGTTTGCAAAGGAAATGTATTCGCCCCTCTCAAACATTATTATCTTTGCCTGTTCATCCAGTCTCCTTAGCCTGGCTGCGATACTTGCACCTCCGGCAACTCCTCCTGCAATAAGGACTTTCAAATCAAATACTCCTCCTGTATTACTGTAATTTTAATTTAATTATATCAGAAAGGTTTTCTATATCAAGGAAATACCCGGCATAATTACACTTTCAGGTTTTGCTGAATATTTTTTATGTACAGGCGAAAAACTAACCACTATAAAACATAAATTCAGCAGGAGTGATTGCAATGAAGAGAATTACCGTCTGCGTACTTCCATTAATACTGGCTGTACTGGCAGTCTTCCTTATATCAGATGCCTGTCTTTTGCAGGGCATAATCCATGCCCAGGGCGCCGGAGGGGGTGCAAGCAATGAGCAGCTTTTGGCGCGAGCCATAAACGGGGAGGCAAGAGGTGAACCATATGAGGGCCAGGTTGCCGTCGGCGCTGTTATAATCAACCGCACAAGGAACCCCAGTTTCCCAAAGACCATCCCGGGAGTCATATATCAGCCGGGTGCATTCACTGCGGTTTCGGACGGACAGATAAACGTGCCCATAAAATCCGATTCTTCTGTTTTAAAGGCTGCAAGAGATGCACTTAACGGCTGGGACCCGACAAACGGCTGCCTCTACTACTGGAATCCCGCCACGGCTACCAGTAAATGGATTTGGAGCAGGCAGATTGTTAAAAAAATCGGCAGGCACTATTTTGGCAAATAACAAAAACGGAGGAATTCATATGGGAAAGATTAGACAGAAACTGATTGACTTGAAAAAGCGGCTTCAGGACAGGAAGATGTACAGCATTTTCATTGTAACTGTTGCACTGGTAGCAATATGGGGTCTGTTCCAGTACAGACAGGCGTCACAGTATAGACAGGAGCTTGACAACCGTTATAACAGGGCTCTGTATGATATGGTGGGCTATGTAAACAACGTAGAAGTCCTCCTTATCAAGTCGCTTATTGCTTCAACATCCGAAAAAACGGCTACCACGCTTCAGGAGGCATGGAGGCAGGCTAATCTTGCCCAGACAAACCTGGGGCAGCTGCCCGTCCCGCAGCACATACTGGCCAGAACCTCAAAATTCCTAACCCAGGTTGGAGATCTTACTTATACGCTTAACAACCAGAGCATGAACGGCCGTGAAATAACTGAAAAACAGTACAAGCTGCTTGAAAATCTCCATGGATATGCCGTTGACCTGGACAAAAACCTGGATGACCTTCAGAACCAGCTTTCTTCCGGCAGGATCAGGTGGGGTGAACTTGCAAAGCGCGGCAAGAAGCTTTTTACACGTGCCTCATCCTCCATGCCGCAGCAGCAGTTTGAAAACATAGACAAGACCTTCCAGGATTACCCCACGCTCATATATGACGGTCCGTTTTCCGACCATCTTACCACAATAGAACCCCGGGGCGTGTCAGGCAGTCAAATTACACAAGAGCAGGGCAGGCAGAAGGTCATTGCGTTCTTCGGGGCAGACAGGACCTCCTCAGTTGAAAACACGAATACCAATGACACAGGTCCACTGAAAACCTACAGCTATTCCGTCCAGTTGAAAAACGCACCAGGGGACACCAGTGCATCCATATCCATATCTCAAAAAGGCGGCCAGGTATACTGGATGCTGTACAGCCGTCCCGTCACTGAAAAAAAACTCAGTGTGGAGCAGGCAAAACAAGCAGGTAAAAAATTTCTGATTGAGCACGGCTACCCAAACATGATTGATACTTACTATACCAGTGAAGACAATACCGCAACGGTTAACTATGCCTATGAGCAGCAGAACGTGACCGTATACCCTGACCTTATCAAGCTGAAAATCGCACTGGATAACGGCGAGATAATCGGTATGGAAGCAAAAGGTTATCTTTTCGCACACACTGAAAGGTCTATTCCGGCACCAGGTATATCAATGGCGGAAGCAAGGGAAAAAGTAAATGACCGGATTAAGATACTAAGCTCGGGCATGGCCATAATCCCTACAGAATACAAGACAGAAATACTGACCTATGAATTCAAGGGCAAGCTTTACGAAAAGGACTTCCTTATCTACATTAACGCAAAAAACGGCAAGGAGGAAAACATACTTCTTATACTTAACACTCCGCAGGGAATACTGACCATGTAGGCTTTTTATTCTGTGTTC
The DNA here is from genome assembly GCA_964471145.1 of uncultured Eubacteriales bacterium. Lineage (GTDB taxonomy): Bacteria > Bacillota > Clostridia > Acetivibrionales > STF1-152 > CAYYGK01. Next base: position 30,525 of record CAYYGK010000002.1, read on the forward strand.
AGGCCCTGATACCCCTTATATCGTCACCTGCAAACACCAGCCGTTCAAAGTTGCCCATTATACGGGAACCCACCCTTTCAGTGTAGTACTCATAAAGCTTCCGGGGGCCCAGGTTTGTAGATATTATGGTTTTGCAGGAATCCTTAAGGTTGTTCATCTCTCTTGTGTTAAGAATATTCAGAAGTTCTGCATAGCGTGCGGATGTTGAAGATTCCGTTCCCAGGTCATCAATTATCAGCAGCTCCACAGAAAATATGAGGAAATAAGCCTCGTCGTCAAAATTACCGTCCCTGTACGCCCTTGCCTTGTACCTGCCGATTGTACCAAACAGCGAGGGTGCTGTCTGGTAAAGCACGGTATGCCCTTTTTGTATAAGGCTGCCCGCCACGCAGCTTGTAATGAATGTCTTTCCTGTGCCTGGAGGGCCGCTGAAAAAGAGATTCCTTCCCCCTGGGTTATTAAATTCCTCAATGAATTTTTCACACCGTTTCTTTATCTCAAGTATGTTTTTCTGCGGGCTTATTTTTATACCGTATTTTTTTTCATTAACATTGTCTGAATAATACTTTTCATTGAAACTGTCCCAGTTTTCTGTATCAAGCCTGGAAAGGTTGGACTGCCGATAGAGCCCCTCTATGACCTGCTGCCTGAAGCACGAGCACCTCTGCCCTTCATAAAACCCGGTGTCACTGCATTTAGAACACCTGTAGACAGGATTTAAGTAATCCTCCGGAAATCCGCTATCCAGGAGAAGTCTTTTTTTTTGGTTCTTTAGCTTGTCTATTTCCCTGTTAAGTTCATCGGCGGCCTTGTGCGGATTATCCTCACCGCTTAAAATAAGGCGGGAACACCTTATTCCGGCCTTTTGTATTTTCTCTTCCAGTTCACGCACCCTGGGCGCCTTTGAATACACTTCAATCCTTCTTTCGTCCAGCTTGTCAAATGCCCTCTTCCTTCTTGTATCATACTCCCTTTTTATAGAGTCATATATTTTTCTCTTCATCAATTATCGATTCCCCTTGGCGCTTTCAGAGTTGTCAAAAAAATCATCATAAAACTCGTTTCCATACTCGCGCTGTTCAAAATTCAAATGCTGGGGCACTTTTTCTCCCGTTGTACTTCCCGGCCTTGCGTTACCCCTGTTTTTTTCAAACTCCATGATCTTATCCCTGGTTGAAAGGCCTGCCTTGTGCCAGCTTGAGACGATACCGTTTAAGTACCTGAAATTAGGATGTGTCCTGGCTGTTGTCTTCTTGAGTGCAATCTCAATTATATCAATGTCATAACCGTATTCCAGCGACCATTTCTCTATAAACTCATCCTCATACTCGGTCAGGTTTCTTGCAAGCTTGAGCTTTTTTATTATCTGCCCCTTTAAGTCTCTTTTTTTCTTGTACTCAATAAAAAATTTATCCAGGTCAAATGAATTCTTGATACTCCTGCTGTGCCAGCTTTCCGCAACCTTGCATATGTAGCTCTTTGTAAGCGCCTTATGGTCATAGCAGTGCTGGAACAGGGTGTACATGACATCCTCTTCAAAACCGTACTTGTCAAACCATGCATCTATATCCGTATACCAGGACGGTGACATTACCCCCTGGAAAAAAGTGTCGTTAATTGCAGAAATAATCTTGTTTCTGTGCTTGTTCCTCTCACAGTTACGGGCTGCTTCTTCGGGAGTGGAAGTTGTTTTCATCCTGTAGATTTTGTTTATCTCCTTTTGTTTAAGGTCAGCCAGTATTATCCTGCCGTCCTTTCTTCTCAACACTCCAAGGCTCTCAAGGTGAAGGAACGCATCATTTACCCTTCCAGTCTCCATGCTGAGCCTTTTTGACAGCTCTTCACAGGTAAGCCTTCTTCCGTGTTTGCATAGGAACAGGCTGTAAATATATACTTTTACATACTCACATTTCATTGAAGGCAGATACTCTGACAGAAAGATGTCGGGCACCTGTGTATCGGAATATATGACTGATTCATCCCTCTCAAAATACATCGTATGCCCCTTCTTTCTGCTGGTATATTATTCTTGTTGCAGACTTTCATTATATCACAGGGAAACTTCAGGATACAAAAAAAATAATGTGCATCTGTGCTCATTATCTCCTTCATACAGGCGGTAGTTTAGTATTATGGTTTTGTCCACAAAAATTCACTTGAATCTGCTCCTGTTCAAATGCGGAACCGATTTTGGTACCCAGACTGGCACTTTTTGTTCAAAGGACGTTTTCAGAGAATTATACATGCCTTATTACAAGAAAATGAACAACTGGATTCATGAAAACACCTGTTGGAAAACACTAACCCACAGTTGTGGAGCAGTAGAACCGTTCATTGGCATGTTCATTGAATCAGATTTTGACATAATGAACCCTGTACAGTGTTCAGCAAAAAAAATGGCGGATTTGTTTTCAATACCATACACAACATTCAGGCAAAAACCCCGGTTGAAAATATTGCTGCAATGATCGATGCACTAAAAGAATTTAATGGAGGGTGAAAGCTCCCATACATTACCCTTCCTGACATATGCAGTTGTTTTAAGAATTGACATATTATTTCAGTAATTATGGATACTTAACAATTATTAATTCTCCATTATTCTCTG
>CAYYGK010000002.1:33142-35421 GCA_964471145.1 uncultured Eubacteriales bacterium
CCTGTGTGAACCCACTCTTGCTGAACAAAACATATTTCTCCATCCTGCTGTCATTGCAAAACCTGATTTTGTGGGATTTGGCTTTAAGCTTTCTGTATTCATTCATGCCTGCTGGAGCACTTCTATATTTACATTCGCAAACAAGCATTATTTCTTCTTCCTCATTAACTGCTAAAATATCAACTTCCGTATCATTGTCCCACCAGGTACCTATCTTATTATACATTTCAGGCAAGAGATTGCTGCCCATATTTTTTTTAATATATTGCCTGCAAATGTCTTCATACACATAGCTTACATGATGTTGTATGAAATCTCTCCTTATTTTTTTCAAAACATACTCATAGCTTTCCATTTCAATAAAATCCAGATTGGGGTAAATGAATCGAAACCAGAACTGCAGGAATTTATCATTTATATTATATATTACCTTTTTGCTTTTTTGTGGGTTTTTCTCTGTTACAGGAACAATCCTTTTTATATAGCCCAGGTCTTGCAGTATTCTAAGGTAGTGAATAAGGTTAGGCTGTCTTGTTTCCAGAACTGAAGATATATCCCCGGGTTTTACGTTGCCATCAGCAATTACTTTTAACAGGGAGTAATAACTGCCTATTTCTTTTACTGCATTGCTCAGAAGAAAAAAAGCCTCCTGCCTGAGGTATAAATCCCGATTGGTTACAATCTCATGTATGCACTCCTCATAGTCTGAAAAAGGAGTGATTGTGTCAATATATTTGGGTATCCCACCTGTTATTGCATATTTTTCAACTAAATCATTATTATTACCATTTGAAAAAAATTCAGCATAATGGTAGAAATCAATTTCCTGCAAGTGAATCTGTGCTGTCCTTCTTCCGTAAAGAGGACTTGTATAGTTTAATGTTTGACTTATCATCATGGATACCATTGAACCGCAAAGAATAACCATTACATTTTCATCCTGCAGCTGCATATCCCAAATTTTTTGAAAAATAGAAGGAAACGCCTTGTTTGATTTTCCCAGGTACTGAAACTCGTCAATAATCAGTATCTTTTTTCTATCACTTACTGAAGTGATGAATTTATCTATTATTGTTGACCAGTCCAGGTCATTAGCTTCAATCAGAATCTTTTCATTCAGATGTTCACCTAAACGGTTTTTAAAGCTGATTCTGTTTTCTCTTTCTCCTTCTTCAGTCGCAAGAAAGTACAACGCATCCTTATCTTTAATGAATTGCTTAATTAATGTGGTTTTGCCTACCCTCCTTCTTCCATAAATTATAACAAGAGACGCTTTGTTTCTTTCATATTCTTTGGTAAGGGTCCTCAGCTCTCTATCCCTGTTAATAAAGTCATTCATTATTAATCGTCCTCCCACTGGTAGCTTATTTCACATGAAAATACGGGTGAAAAAAGCTACAATTGCTTAATAATAATTACCTTATAATATAAACTTTTCACTGTATTAATATGGCCTGCTTATAATATCACTAAATGTTACATTTGTAAAGTTGACTTTTGTAAAGTGCTGTCCATTTCAACTGCGCCTCACCTTGGAGATTAAAGCAAAGTTGTTAAAATCCGTAATGTAAAAGAAGCTGGTTGTACCCCTGCATGTACATCAGGGCAGAATAAGAGGGTTTCAAAATCCTGAAACCCCTGGCGCGCCCAGAAGGAGTCGAACCCTCAGCCTTCTGATCCGTAGTCAGACGCTCTATCCAATTGAGCTATAGGCGCATGTCACAATTTATATATTAATACAGGGAGCCTTAAAAATCAACTGGCACTTTTGGTTTTTCAATTTTGCTTGCTTATTTTTTCAAGATTAAAAAGTAGAATATTTGAGTTTTGTTTGCTGTAGTTTAGAACCTCTTCTGTGAATCCTGACCTTACAAAAAAGGAAAAGTATTGTGTTTTAAATTTATTTGGATTAAGAATTCCAGCTTTATCCTTAAGTTTATGCAATTCCTTCATTGAAAAAAGCCTGTTTTGCCATTTACACTCCCCGAATAAAATATTTTCCTTATCAAATGCAACAATATCAATTTCAGCATCCCTGTACCACCACCTGCCTATATTTGAAAATCTGAAAGGAAGCATGTTCTCTTTTCTCATTGTCTTCAAAAATGAAATGCAGATATCTTCAAATATGTGGCCTATATATTCATTAATATAAGGCTTAATACTTTTTTCATAAACCCAATCAGTTTCATTCTCTTCAAGCTCAGACTTGTTGGGGTATACAAACCGGAACCAGAATTTAAAATAATTGTCGGTTATTACATATATTCCATTTTTAC
>CAYYGK010000003.1:0-33237 GCA_964471145.1 uncultured Eubacteriales bacterium
TGCCCTGAATATTTTACACAGACAAGGACTATTGCCTGCAACCTTATATATTCACCTGTCAATGTACTATAGTATTATTTTACCATAAGTGAACATGAGATTGCAAGATTGTTATAGCAATAGCAATTGATCTCTCCATTTACAGTAGATGGGAGACTTCTTGCATTGTTAAGTTAAATTTACTACACCCCGAATTTATGGTAAAATAGACTCATTAAATAAAGAGGTTTTTAATATGAGTGATGAGAGGAAACAACAGGAGAAAATAAAACTTGACCAGATTATGAAGCTGCTTTTCAGGATGTCAAAGAAAGTAACGCTGGATTTGATAAATGGGCTTTTTGAAGAGGAGTTTTCAAGTGATGAGGTCAGCGTTGAGTATGGAAACAGTGAGTTCGTGAAAGATGACCTTGACCGGATAACAGGTGATGTTTTCATAAACATACATAAGGGAACATACCTGTACCACTACCATATTGAGTTTCAGACAACCAATGACAACAGTATGGTAATAAGGATGTTCCAGTATGGATTTGAAAAAGCAAGGGAGTTAAGCAATGCAGCAGGGCAGGAGGAAATCAGGCTTGATTTTCCAAAACAGCTGGTTATCTTCATTGAAGAGAATGAAAACATTGCCGATGAGCTTTCCCTTGTGATGGTGCTGCCTGATGGCAAGGAAGTTAAGTACAGGATTCCTACAATGAAATACTGGCAGTATTCGGCTGAGGACTTGAAGAATAAAAGGCTGTATGCACTGCTTCCACTTCAGGTGTTTAAACTCAGGAAAAGAATAGCTGCAATATATAACAGCAATAAAAAACACGAAGTAAAGGCGCAGCTTATTAATAAAGAATTCAACATATTATTGGATGTAATAAGGAATACTGTTGATACAATAAGGGATATAAATATCAGAGAAGAACTATTAGCCAGCGATTTGGAAAAAATATTAAGGGTAATTACAAATATATCGGAATACTTGTATAACAAGTATGGTGAGTATGCTAAAACGGGTGAGGAGGTGTACCGTATGGTAAAAACATTGTATGATCCGGCTGTTGAAGAAAGAGGCATCAAGAAAGGAATTATTAAAGGTAAGATTAAAGGTAAGATTGAAGGTAAGATTGAAGGTAAGATTGAAGGTAAGATTGAAGGTAAGATTGAGGCCGTAATAGAGCTTCTTGAAGATTTGGGAAGTGTATCGGCTGAATTGGAAGAAAAGATAAAACAGCAACAGGATCCTGCTCTCTTATCCAAGTGGCACAAACTGGCGGCAAGAGTAAACAGTATTGAAGAGTTCAAAGAAAAAATACTATAGATCTGCACATTTTAAACTCTCGGTTCCCCGGGGGTTTTTTGTTGTCAGAACGGTTGTGGAGGTGTACCGTATGGTAAAAACATTGTATGATCCGGCTGTTGAAGAGAGAGGCATTAAGAAAGGAATTATTAAAGGTAAGCATGATGTCATTGAATTATTACCTTATCGGTATTCCCCTCTTTCTCACATGTTGGAACAGGTCCTTGTTTGCGTACATGCCGCAGTATAGCCATACGGGAATTACCGCAATGCCTGCTGTAAATATGCAAAGCAGAAGCATGAGCGATGCAGGGGATTTTAAGCCCCTTTTCATGTACCAGAAGGGGCCTTCAAAGAATGCATTCCTGTTAAAACCTGATGTGCGGCATACCTCGAATTTAAGCATGTGATACTCCTTATTTTGCGTTTGAGCACTGATGAAGCAGTGTGTATATATATGATACTACCCTGAGAGTGTTTTTTCAAAGATGGTGGTATGGAAAGGCTGTAATGCAGCAGATTCAGGTGCTTGAGCTGTGGAAATAGCGGGAAATGAAACCTCTTTTTTCACTTGTTTGTTAAATTAAGCTTTTGGTCTTGACACCCTGTCCTTATAGGGAGACAATAGTACCTGAAAGTTTTTTGGACAGGGGGATAAAAGATTTGAAAATAGGGGTTTTTGGCACCGGGTATGTGGGGCTGGTTTCAGGGGTGTGCATTGCCGATTTCGGGCTTAATGTGACATGTGTGGATATTGACGAGAAGAAGATCAGGATGCTAAAGAAGGGAAAGGTGCCCATATATGAGCCGGGGCTTGATGTTTACCTTGCAAGGAACATACGCGAGGAGAGGATCAGTTTTACAACGGGTCAGAAGGAGGCGGTTGAAAACAGCGATGTGCTGTTCATAGCTGTGGGTACGCCCTCCGGGGAAGACGGTACTGCGGATCTTTCGTGTGTATACAGTGTTGCGTCGGCTGTGGGGAAGCATATGAACGGCTACAAGGTAATAGTCAACAAGAGCACCGTTCCGGTGGGTACGGGAAGGAAGGTCAGGGAGATAATTGAGAATGAGCTTGAGGCAAGAGGAGTAAAGCATGAGTTCGACGTTGTATCAAACCCCGAATTTCTGCGTGAGGGCAAGGCCATACAGGACTTTACCCACCCCGACAGGATAGTGACAGGTACGGAGAGCGAGAAGGCGGCGGAGATAATGAGGAAGGTTTACAGGCCGCTTTACCTTAATGAGATCCCGTTCATACACACAAACTTAGAGACAGCCGAGATGATAAAGTATGCCTGCAATGCATTCCTTGCAACAAAAATCAGCTTTATAAACGAGATAGCAAACCTGTGTGAAAAGGCCGGTGCAAATGTACAGCAGGTCGCAAGGGCAATGGGACGGGACGGCAGGATAAGCCCCAAATTCCTGCATGCCGGTCCGGGATTCGGCGGCAGCTGTTTTCCCAAGGATACAAGGGCGCTTGCCGGGATTGGAAGGGAAAAAGGAAGCATCATGCATGTAGTGGAAGCCGTCATAGAGACAAACGAGAAGCAAAAGCTTGCGGTTTCGCAAAGACTGGCAGGGGAGCTTAAAGGACTTGAGGGCAGGAAGGTGTGCCTGCTTGGCCTTACATTCAAGCCCGAGACAGATGACATAAGGGAGGCGCCTTCCCTGGCTGTGATTGAAAGCCTTGCAAAGGGCGGCGCACAGGTAAGGGCATACGACCCTGAGGGTATGGAAACAGCACGGGAGGCCCTTTCCCGTGTTGAGGGCATTGTGTTCTGCAAGCATGCATACGACGCAGCCGAGGGTGCTGATGCACTTGTTATACTTACCGAGTGGCATGAATTCAGGAACATGGACCTTATGCTTCTGAGGAAGATAATGAAAACCCCCGTATTCTACGACACAAGAAACATATATGTGCGTGAGGATGTCGAAACGGCAGGGTTTAGATACATGGGGACGGGCACATGACGGGAAGGCGCAAATGGCTTAAGGCTGCAATTATAGCCGCAGGAATTGCGGCGGCGGGCTGTATCTGCTTTGTGATATTTGCAGGAAGGTTTCTTGCGGTTAGTGACAATATTGGAGACGCAGACGCAATAGTGGTGCTCTCCGGGGAGAGCAGCGGCAGCAGGGAGGAGACCGGCGTAAGGCTCTACAGGGAAGGCTGTGCCAACCTTATAATAATGTCTGGCGGTCTTGTCGGGTGGAGAACCACCCATGCCTCCATAATGAAGGAGCATGCAGTTTACATGGGGGTACCTGAAGAGAATGTGGTGGTGGAGGGCCGCTCGGAGACAACATATCAGAACGCTGTCCATACAAGGGAGATCGTGAAGGAAAGAGGGATTCATTCAATCCTTATTGTTACAAGTTCATACCATATGAAAAGGTCTCTGTACATATTCAGGAAGGTTTTCCGGGGTACAGGGGTGGAGCTCTACTGGTGCTCGTCAGGCGTGCCGTACTTTACACCTTCCGGATGGTGGCGGAGTGACAAGGGCATAAAGGTTGTGGGCATGGAGTATCTCAAATTCATATGGTATCTGCTCAGATACTGAAGGCTCCTGCTTTTTTTGCTCAGGCACAGGGAAGCATGTTTTAAGAAATTGTTAAAAATAGATATTTGATGTTGACGCACCCTGTCAGTTTTTAATATAATTAGAAGGCATAGATAAATATATAGAATGCAAGGGGTCATAAATGGATAACAATTTTGAGGAAATAAACCTGTCTGAGATACTGGCAGTTCTTGCCAGCAGGTGGTGGATAGTTTTTTTTGCCATGCTGCTATGCCTTATAATTGCAGGGGGTTACACATTTTACCTTACCGAACCTGTCTACCAGTCGGACACAAGCCTTTATGTAGGGAAAAAGGTTGATACGCAGGGGGCAATAGCATACAATGACCTGATACTTGCCGACAGGCTTGTAAACGACTACAGGGAGCTTGTAAAAAGCAGGCTGGTCACCGGCATGGTCATAAAGGAACTGGACCTTGAGATGACAAGCGGGACACTTGCCCGGATGATCAATGTCAACTCCAAGAAGGACACCCGGCTTATAGAGATTACAGCAGAGAATACAGACCCTGAGATGGCTATGAAGACAGCAAACAAGATAGCTGAGGTCTTCAAGGAGAAGGTTGTTGAAATAATGGATGTGGAAAACGTCAAGGTTATAGACCAGGCCATACTTCCCACCAGCCCTGTCCGGCCCAATGTCAGGCTCAACCTGGCGATTTCGCTGGTGCTGGGATTTATGCTGGGCGTCTTTATAGTGTTTGTTGCGGAGTATTTCGACCGTTCGGTAAAGACCCCCGAAGACGTAAAAAAAGCAGTCGGACTGCCGGTAATCGGCATGATACCCGAATTCTCGGAGGAGTGAAAAAATGTTTGAGGAAAACGCCAACCTGCTTATATCTTTAAGCGATCCAAAATCACCTGTTTCCGAGGCATACAGGGTTTTAAGGACCAATGTTCAGTTCTCCGCCATAGACAAGCCGCTAAAGAGCCTTGTAATAACCAGTGCAGGGCCGGGGGAGGGCAAGTCAATCACGGTATGCAACACCGCCATAACCTTTGCACAGGCGGGCAGCAGGGTATTGGTTATCGACGGTGACCTGAGGAAGCCCAAGATACACAAGATATTCGGGCTCAAGAACAGGAAGGGGCTTACAAATATCCTTGCGCTGCATGAGGACTATCATGACTATGTTGAAAGCGGGCCGGTAAGCAACCTGGATATCCTTACAAGCGGGGCAATACCCCCAAACCCTTCAGAACTCCTGTCATCCAGGTCTATGAAGGAGCTGCTCGGCAGGATCTCCGAAGAGTATGATTATGTTCTGGTTGACTCACCCCCTGTGGGTGTTGTCACCGATGCATCGATTATTTCAACAATTGTTGATGGAACTGTTCTTGTAGTGGCGTCAAGGCAGGTGGAAGCAGAAGCGCTCCGCCATTCCAGGGAGCTTTTGGATAAAGTGAATGCCAACATCATAGGAGTTGTACTAAACAAGATTTCCCGCAGCGAAAAAGGCGGCTACTACTATTACTACTATTACTACGGCAGCGACAGCAAAAGTACCAGGAAGAAGAAAAGGGGAAGGAAAGAGGCTTAAGATGTACGCCGATATCCATGCGCACATGCTTCCCGGACTGGATGACGGTGCCGCTGATATGGAAACTGCGGTCAGGATGGCCCTGATAGCATACCGGGAAGGCATAAGGCATATGATTATAACACCGCACTATATTTCCGGGCGGATGGAAAACGGCTGCGATGTCGTTGACAGAGGAATCGAAAGTCTTAATGCAGAGCTTTTCAAACGGGAAATAGACTTAAGAATATATCCGGGAAATGAAATGTTCCTTGACATGGAAACCGCAAAGCGTGTCGAAGACTGCAGGGCGTATTCCCTGAACTCATCCCGCTATGTGCTTGTTGAGCTCCCGCTCTCCGAAGTGCCCGGATACACTGCTGAAGCGCTTTTTGGCCTTTCGGTGAAGGGATATGTTCCAGTTGTTGCACATCCCGAGCGGAACATAGAAATTGCAGGCAGTCCTGATATTCTGGGTGCTTTCATCAAAAACGGAGTGCTTTCGCAGGTTAATGCTTCAAGCTTAAGAGGTGTTTACGGAAACCCGGTCAGGAAAACAGCATTTAAACTCCTTAAAAGCGGCATGGTGCATTTTGTCGCAAGTGATGCACACACGCTGTCCGGCAGGAGGCCGGCCATGAACAGTGTTTTTGAGCTTGTTGGGGAGAGATTCGGTGAAGAATTCGCAAGGGCACTCTTTTTGGATAACGGGATGGCGGTCATTGAGGACAGACAGATAAAAGCAGGGGTATTCAAGCCCCCGCAAAGGCCCGGTAAGGGCTTAATCGGTTCGGTTCTTGACAGGATAAGGCCCTAGTTTCTTATGTAGGTGTTGGTTTTCTTAAGATGCCGGTAGAAATCACTGTTGCCCTTCAAACCGCAGTATATCCAGACAGGAATGATACCTGTACCCACAGAAGCGATACATATAAATATAAGCAGGATACCCTTTCCTATCATGCCCTTGCATAAATACCAGAACGGTCCTGCAGCGAGGGCCCGCTTATTGAACCCGCTCTTTTGCACCGATATTCTTTTCATAGCATCTCATCCTCCGGCAGCAGGGCTGCCGCAAATCTCTATCTGTTCTGCTTTTTGTCTGCATTCAGGCTGGAAGTTTTACGCACTTACATGATACTACATAATGTAACATAATTCAATGTTTAAAAGTAAAAAAACTGTTAAGAAAAGGAGATGAAAACTTAATGAAACACGGTAAGATTGATATTGAAAAAGGATCCACATTCCTGGTTACCGGGGGTGCCGGCTTTATCGGGTCAAATATTGTGGAGGCTTTGCTTGAGGAAGGATTCAAAACAAGGGTGCTGGACAATTTTTCAACCGGCAAGAGGGAGAACATACAGGACTTCCTGGGGGACAGCCTTTTTGAGATAATCGAGGGGGATATCAGGGACGAGGGTGTGTGCAGGCAGGCGTGTGAAGGAATGGACTACATTTTGCACCAGGGAGCGCTGGGTTCCGTGCCCAGGTCGGTGAGTGACCCGGTTACCACAAATGACGTGAACATCGGCGGCACACTCAACATGCTGGTGGCCGCAAGGGACTGCGGCGTCAAGGTGTTTGTGTATGCCTCCTCGTCATCCGTGTATGGGGACGAACAGCAGCTGCCCAAGGTAGAGCACAGAGTGGGAAGGCCGCTTTCGCCATATGCCACAACAAAAAGGGTAAATGAGTTCTATGCGCAAAATTTCCATGACCTTTACGGCCTTAAAACCATAGGATTAAGGTACTTTAACGTATTCGGCAGGAGGCAGGACGCCCGTTCTGTGTATGCCGCAGTGATACCGATATTCGTAATAAACCTGCTAAAGGGCACCCGGCCTGTCATAAACGGGGACGGGGAGCAGTCCAGGGACTTTACGCATATTGACAATGTGATACAGGCAAACATTAAGGCGTGTACCGCAGGAAGCAGGGCGTGGGGTGAGGCGTTCAACATAGCATGCGGTTCAAGGGCCACCATAAACCAGCTCTATGACAAGCTGCGCACTTTGACGGGCAAGGACCTGGAGCCTGAGTACGGCCCGGAAAGGCCAGGGGACGTAAAACACTCAAATGCTGATATCAGCAAGGCAGAGGATATACTTGGATACCGCCCGGAGGTGGATATGGATGCAGGACTTGAGAAGGCTATAGGGTGGTATGTGCAAAACCTGACAACGGGATGTTAATATGTAGCATAAAATGTCATAAAAGCATAGACTTTAGCGGGCAATAATATGCGTTTTCGACAACAACTCCAATTCTTTTTAGACCCTTCAAATCCACAAAAATCAACATATTGATTTTAAAAGTGCCGTGTGATAACATACTGCCGCAGGGAATAAATGCCACATAAAATGGTACATATTCCCTGTTAAATCTGAGGCAGGAGATAAATAGATGCACAGATCAAACAGGCAGGCTTTTACCAGTATAGTCAGCATGATACTGGATTTAGTTTTCTCAATACTGGCATACGGGGTCGCTCACAATGCTGTCAGGCTGATTTACGGTATACAGGCATGCGATGCCTTCATCTGGGCCCTGATTACATACTTTCCTGTATACTTCCTTTCGATGTTTATTATGGAGATGTATGAGATGACGACATTCATATACCATGACAGGGTGATGAGGAATGTGATCCTCTCATGCCTTGCAGCCTCCCTGTTCTGTGTCGTGATGCTCCCGTTTATAAAGGAAAACCGTCATAACAGCAGCTTTTTGGGAATATTTATACTGACGGCAGTCTTTTTTATAGGAATGCAGAGGTATGTGATGCTGTTAACTGTTGGAAGATACAGGAAACAGGGGCGAACCAGGGGCATACTTGTTGGCAGCTGCACCCTGGTGGAAAAGTATTTCTATTACCTTAAGAAGACCAGCATGAGCATAAGCATTACAGGGTACATACCGCTTGATGAAAAGGGGGGTACCGGTCCGGGCAGAAAGCTGGGGAGGCTTGACGAACTGGAGGACATCCTCAACAGCAATGTAGTGGACGAGGTGGTGTTTGCCCTGCCCAGAGACTACATGGGTGAGGTGGAAAGGCATGTTCTGCTGTGTGAGAGCAGGGGGCTGACCGTAAGGATAATACTGAACCTGTATGACTTAAGGATTTCAAGAAGCTTTGTGCACAGCGTTGGACCCATGCCGGTGCTTACCTATCATACCATAAGCCTGAACAGGTACCAGCTGGCGCTCAAAAGATGTGTGGACATAGCCGGAAGCCTTGTGGGAATCGCAATAACAGCCGTGATGTCTTTAGCTATTGCTCCTGCGGTGATAATAGACTCAGGCAGGCCTGTTCTGTTCAGGCAGAAGAGGGTGGGGCAGAACGGAAGGGTATTTATGATGTACAAGTTCAGGTCAATGTGTGCCCGGGCTGAGGAAGAGAAAAAGAAGCTTGTGGCCAGGAATGAGATGAGCGGGGGGCTTATGTTCAAGATAAGGAACGACCCCAGGATCACAACGGTGGGGAGATTCCTTCGCAGGACCAGCCTTGACGAGCTGCCGCAGTTTGTAAATGTGCTAAGAGGGGAAATGAGCCTTGTGGGCACAAGGCCCCCGACAATTGATGAGGTAAAAAAGTATGACAGTGCGCATCACAGGAGGATAAGCATAAAGCCGGGTATTACAGGTTTGTGGCAGACCAGCGGCAGGAGCGGGATTAAGGATTTTGACGAGATTGTCAGGCTGGATACGCAGTATATAGACAGCTGGTCGATTTGGAAGGACTTCCTTATAATATCCAGGACGCTAAAGACAATGTTTGCTCATAACAGGGGAGCATGTTGAACACGTACTGTGGAGGGGGGTATCTGCGAGGTGAAGAGGAACAACCTTATTGCAATAGCAATCTGCATAACTGCGATCATATACATATCTGTGACGCTGCTGGGCACGGAGAGGATATTCGAGGCGGTATCGATGATAGGAAGGTGAAAGGGCATATATGATGAGAACAGCACCATTGTTTGTACTGGGCAAGCACAGGTCGGGTACTACATTCCTGGCCAATACCCTTGCAGCTCATCCCGGGATAGCAGGCGTATGCCATGAAATGCATGACGGCATCCACGAGAGCGGTTTCTTTTCGCATGCCGCTCCGCTGTTTGAGAGGATGAAGGGCATACCGGGGTACATTTGGTTTACCGAGGCGTTCTGCCGATCCGACTACTTCAGGCTGACAGGGCTTGACGGCAGCGTGTTCTATGAAAAGATAACCGACAGCCCATATGAGTATTTCAGGGTGATGATGGACCGCTTTGCAGTGGGCAAAAAATACTGGATTGAGAAGACGCCCAACCACACCCTTCATGCGGACAACCTGGCCCGCAACTACCCCGACGCAAGGTTTATAGCCATCAGGAGGGGGTTTAAGGATGTACTGCTCTCCGGAATTGTAATGACCATGAGGCATGACCGGAAAAGCGGAGAGAGGGAGAAGAGCAAGGCTTATTACATATTAAGGCTGTGCTTTGCATGCGCAGTGTATGACAGGGCACTTTCCAGGCACGTGGGGGACAGGCGTTTTCTGCATATAAGGTATGAGGACCTTGTAAGGGACACGGCGAATGTTTTAAGGCGTGTGTGCCGCTTTTTGGGCATCAGATACTCAGAAAGGCTGCTAAAAGCCAGGTACAGGAAAAACACAAGCTTTGACGGTATGGACAGGAACAAGCTGCTGGGGGGGGTTGAAATGCGGTGTGCGGTACTGCTGTACCACATGCTGCGTGCAGTACCTTTTGCGATTTCAGGCAGGGTGTACAGGGTTTTTGAGAGAAGGAGGCTTCCGTGGTGGTTCTACGGCTTCATAAGAAAGGAATACAACCTCAGGGGGGAGGATGCAGTTTGAAGGTGCTGTTTGTAAACAAGTTCCTCTACCCGCGGGCTGGTGCGGAGAGGTATATGTTCAGCCTGGCCGATGAGCTCAAGTCCCAGGGGCACCGAATTGCCTACTTTGGCATGGAGCATCAAAGAAACACGGTGAATACGGGCAGGAAGGACATAAACGTAAGCAGCAGGGACTTCAGGAATGCAGGGACACCCGGGATGCTTTTAAAGGCCCCCGCCACGGTGTATTCAACCGAGGCCAGGAGAAAGATTGCAAGGGTGCTTAAGCTGGAGAAGCCGGACATTGTGCATTTAAACAATATAAACTACCAGCTTACGCCGTCCATAATATATGAGATCCGAAAGGAAGGCGTGCCAATGGTGATGACACTGCATGATGCAAACATAGTGTGTCCCAACCACAGCCTTTACAACTACCAGAGAAATGAAATATGTACAAGGTGCAGCGGGGGCAGTTAGATGGAGTGCATAAGGACAAGGTGCATACACGGATCGCTTCCAAAAAGCATAGCCGGTGCGGTTGAGGCTACTGTTTACAGGGGGCTGGGTGTCTACAGTAAGATAGATGTGCTTGTAAGCCCCAGCAGGTTCATGGCCGGGATTTTAAAAAAATTCGGGCTTTTACACCCTGATGTAAGAGTTATGCACAACTTCCCGCCTGCGGTCAGGCAGCGTACAGCGGCGGCGGGGGAATATGTGCTGTACTTTGGCAGGCTGTGTATCTCAAAGGGCATGGATGTGCTGAGGAAGGCAGCGCAGATGCTGCCGGACATACAGTTTGTTGTGGCGGGGGAGGGTGACTGGGGGCATATGCTTGACGGCTGCCCAAACATAAGGAAGACGGGATACCTGTCGGGAGGGGATCTTATCGCCTGCCTGCTGGGGGCGCGCATGGTGGTTGTGCCGTCCAACTGGCACGAGAACTGTTCAATGTCCATCCTTGAGGCAAAATCCTTCGGCCTGCCGGTGATAGCCTCCGACACAGGAGGCACACCGGAGATTGTAAGGCATGGCAGGGACGGATTTTTGTTCGAGAGGGGCAATGCCATACAGCTGGCCGGATACATTCAAAAGCTGTACCGTAACGTGGGTATGGCTGCAGGGTTCTCAATGGCTGCAAGGGCGTTTTGCCGGAGGAACCCGCTCAAGGCATACGCGGCAAAGATGGTGAATGTATACAGGAGGGCAGGTTCAAAGATACGGGAGGCGGAGTATGGGAGTATATGAAGACATTGTAGGGGGAAGCGGCAAGATAGCCGTCGTAGGACTTGGCTATGTGGGAATGCCGCTTGCATACGAGTTCGCAAAGAAGGTTCCTGTCATCGGGTTCGATATAGACAGCAGAAAGATAGAATTGTATAGAAACGGAATTGACGTGACAGGGGAGATAGGGGGGGACATGCTGAGAAACAGCAGGATAGAGTTTACTTCCGACGAGGAGAGGCTCTCTGAAGCACTGTTTATTGTGGTGGCCGTTCCAACCCCCATAAACCGGGACAAGACGCCCGACCTTGAGCCCCTGCGGTCTGCTTCCGCTGTTGTGGGAAGGAACATGCCTGAAGAAGCAGTGGTGGTATTTGAATCCACTGTGTACCCGGGGGTGACCCGGGAGGTGTGCATGCCCATACTTGAGAGGGAATCGGGAATGAAGGCAGGAAAGGGATTCAAGGTGGGCTATTCCCCTGAGAGGATAAACCCGGGAGACAGGGAGCATACCTTGTCTTCCATAAAAAAGATAGTCTCGGGCATGGATGAACAAACTCTTGATGATGTGGCATCGGTGTACCGTCTGATTGTGGATGCGGGTGTTTACAGGGCACAGTCCATAAAGGTGGCGGAAGCCGCCAAGGTTATAGAGAACGCACAGAGGGACATAAACATAGCATTTATGAATGAGCTGTCCATCATATTCAACAGACTGGAGTTAGATACATCCCAGGTGCTTGAGGCAGCTGCCACCAAGTGGAACTTTTTAAATTTTTATCCTGGACTGGTGGGGGGCCACTGCATAGGGGTGGACCCGTACTACCTTTCCTACCGTGCTGAGATGACGGGGTACCACCCGCAGATAATACTCTCGGGCAGGAGGATAAACGACAGCATGGGCAAGTATGTGGCAGAGAACACCGTAAAGCAGCTTATAAGGTCGGGGCGTTCGGTGCTGGGCTCGAAAGTTCTTGTAATGGGGCTTACGTTCAAGGAAAACGTTCCGGATATCCGAAACACAAGGGTTACGGATGTTATAAAAGAGCTTGCCGAATACGGGGTTGAGGTGTATGTCAACGACCCGGTTGCTGACCGGGAGCAGGCCCGGAAGGAATACGGAACAGGACTTGTTGAGCTAAAAGACGTGAGCAGAATTGACGCAATCGTGGTTGCGGTGGCACACAGGCAGTATTCACTGCTGTCGCTTGAAGACCTCAAGGGGATGTACAATGACGGCAGGCTCATACTGGTTGACATAAAAGGGGTATTTGACAGGAAGCAGGCTGAGGAAAAGGGGTTTATATACTGGAGCCTGTAGGGAAAGGGGTTACGGATTAAATGAAATGCAGCAATGTACTGTTTGTGACAGGCACAGGAAGGTGCGGCTCGTCGGTGTTCTTCGAGATACTCAGCGGGCATGAAGGCATCATGTGGCTTGCCTCAAGCATGAACAGGAAATACAGTACCGCCGTTAACAGGAGGGGAGTGGTTTTAAGGGGGCTTGCAGGGGACGGTCTGCCGGGAAGGGCAGTGGGCAGCAGGTTCAGGCCTTCGGAGGCATACGGCTTCTGGAACCGGCACTTCCGGGGTTTTGCAGCTACTGCAAGGGATCTTGAGGAACATGATGTCATGGAAGTGCAGAGGAAATCACTCCCGGATGCGTTCGGGGAAATGGTCACATCCAGAAGGGCAGTGATGGCCGCAAAGATAACCGGATGGCCCAGGATAGGGTTTTTAAAGGAGATATTTCCGGAAGCAAGGTTTTTGCACATTGTAAGGGACGGCAGGGCGGTAGTTAATTCCATGCTCAACGTGGAGTTCTGGCAGGGCTGGAGGGGCCCGTGGAACTGGAGGATGGGCCTGCTTAAGCCGGAGGACGAGAAGGTGTGGATTGAGAACGGAAGGTCATATGCCATACTGGCTGCACTGCAGTGGAATATGCTGATGGACAGGATGAGGGTGTGGAAACAAAGGTACCCCGGGCACATAATGGACATAAGGTATGAGGATATGTGTGCCCGCCCGGTCCAAACCTTTAAAAAGGCCCTGGAATTTGGCGGGGTGAAGTGGAGCCGAAGGTTTGAAGGCAGGTTAAAGTCATACCGGCTGAAAAATACCAATGACAAGTGGAAGGAAAACCTGCGGGGCCAGGAGGAGGTACTTGCAAAAGTAATGAGCAGGGGACTCAGGGAATATGGATATATGTGACAGGAGGGAAACCAATTGAGTGTGAAGATGATATGCGCAGCAGCCGTAGTGCTGTTTGTAATACTGGCCAGCGCATGCCAGGGAGCATGTACCGTTGAGACAAGTGAATCAGAGATGGCTTTGGAGACAGGCAGATACATCCTCATAGATCACAGGTGCACCGATATTGACAGCATACCGGAGTACTGGGCCGACAGGGCCGCGGGCAGCCTGCATGTGGCATACGGGCACACCTCCCACGGCAGCCAGATAACGACAGGCATGGAGGGGCTGACCGAATTCAGGGGGGAGCCGTTCATCTACAGGAAATCCGGGGGCAGGGGTTCCATAGACCTAAGGGATAATCCGTTTAAGGGGGCCAAAGACCTGGGAAGCCCCGACAACCGCAGCTGGGCAGAAGCAACCGACAAGTACCTTACCGGCAACAGCGACATAAACGTTGTAATGTGGTCATGGTGCGGGCAACTGTCCGGGGCGGATGATGAATACGTAGACACCTACCTGGAGTTGATGCAGTGGCTGGAGGAAAGGTATCCCGATGTGCTGTTCGTCTACATGACAGGGCACCTGGACGGTACGGGAGAGGACGGAAGGCTGAGGAAAAACAATGACAGGATAAGGAATTTCTGCATGGAAAACGGGAAGGTGCTGTATGACTTTGCAGATATTGAAAGCTACAACCCGGACGGGGAATACTTTGTGGACAGAAACGCAAACGACAAGTGTTACTATGACAGCAACGGTGACGGAAAGCTCAATGCAAACTGGGGAAGGCAGTGGCAGAGGGAGCATACCGAAGGCATTGACTGGTACCAGTGTGAAGCGGCACATACCCAGCCGGTAAATGCCAACATGAAGGCATATGCCGCATGGTGGATGTTTTCCAGGGTTGCGGGCTGGGACGGAGAAGCGGCATCATCTAAAGAGGAGAGCTGTGTATATTATGCAGACAGTCTGTGGCAGGCAGGGCTGCTGCGTGGAACAGCAACAGGTTTGAACCTTGACTGGGAACCTACCAGGTTAGAGGGTGCGGCCATGATAACCAGATTGCTGGGCGGGGAGAAGGAAGCCCTGGATGAGTCCTACAGTCATCCGTTTGCCGATGCGGCAGACGGCTGGGGAAGCCCTTATGTGGGATATCTTTACAGGTACGGCCTCACAAAGGGGGTATCGGCTGTCAGTTTCGGTGCGGCTCTTAACCTGAGGGCGGTGTCATATGCAACGTATATGCTGAGAATACTGGGATACTCCGATGACCCTGCGGTGGGGGATTTCAGCTGGAGCACCGCACTTTCAAAGGCACAGGAAATAGGTGCCATAGGGCCGGACTACAGGATAACGCTTGAGAGCGGGTTTAACAGGGGGCATATGGCCAGGATTACCTACAGGTTTTTGTTCCAGAAGCTTAAAGGAACAAATCAGACACTATTGGACAAGCTGGTATCCGAGAATGTTGTGGACAGCAAAACAGCACAGAAACTGGTGAATAAGAGATGAATGAGGCCATGATGGACAGGCGTATGAAAAAGAATCTGAAGAAATATGCGGTTATGATACTGGGCAGGATTTGGCTGCCCGTAATGCTGGCCGTACTGGCTGCCGGCTCTGTATATTTCATAAAGAACAGAACTTACGAGGAGAAGTACAGGGCCAGGGTAAAGCTGATACTGGTAGCAGATGATGCGGGGCAGAGAGTAAACATATACGACCTGTTGAGGTCGTCGCAGATGGCCATGGGGGACATATGCGAAATAATCGACTCGGAAACGGTGCTGTCAGAGGTGCAGAAGGATTGCAGCGTGAGCCTTTCATACATAAGGCAGGTGCTTTCAATAGAGGCAATACCAAACACCAGGATATTAAACCTTACGGTACAGACAGGGACACCCGATAAGGCACTGATGCTGATAAGGTCACTGGAGAAAAACTTAAGGGAAAAACTTGTGGACATTGACGGAAATGTGACATACAGACTGCTCAGCGAGCCGCATGTAGACTCTCACCCCGTAAACGGCAACCACACAATGCTGTATTCGGCGGCTGCCGCTGCCGGGGGGTTTCTTATCGGGTGCATTATAAACCTGCTTCTTGCCGAGTTTAAGATAGGGATTAAGAGCCTGAATGAAGTAAGCCTGCTGTTTGAAGGGAAGAAGATACTGCCGGTACCAGGGTACAGGCCTGTAAAAGCAGGACAGGAGGGTGACGGGCTGTGATACAGAAAGAAAACAGGCACTTGAGGAACTTAAAGCCCGGCAGCAGGGAACGGGACGGCTGTTTCATGGTATCAATAGCCGGAATAGCCGGTGATATAGTGTTCAATGAGCTAAAGGGCAGAGAAATCAGGACTGTAGTGCTTGTAAGCACTTTTGACGGTGACGGAAAGAGCGAGATAGCCGACCACCTGGCGTGTGAGTTTGCCTTTTCCGGAACGCATACGCTGCTTTTGAACATGGACAGGCCAAACCCCGGGGGATATGTGCTCAGAATGCGCAGTTTCAAGGAGGAAGGCCAGATGCCGGAGATTACCGGAACAAATGTATCAAACCTTGATTACAGTACTCTGTACAGCCGGCTGGAGAGCAGGATACCCGACTATGACAGGGAGTCTTTAAAGGAGCTGTTCGACTTGTACAGTGAGAAATACAGGAGGATTATAGTTGACACCTCGTCCCTTTCAGCAGATGTGTCAGGCTTCATAGCGGCAGGCCTGGCAGATGCGGTGTATTTCATTTGCAGCAGGAAGAACATGCGGGCATGGGAAATAACCGACTGCTACAACAGGCTCAGGGACATAGGAGCAAACATGCCTGGTATCATATACAACCGATGTTCAAGGCGTACGGTAAGGAAAATATACAAACAGGACGGCAGGGAAAAATGGTGAAGCTGAAATTAAAATCAGAGAGTACCGGAAAATCGGTGGTGTTTTCCACGGTTTTCAGCCTTGTGGCCAAATCGCTGACATTTGTACAGGCAATGATAGTGTCATACTATTTCGGGGCTACCGGGGACACGGATATGTTTTTTTTCTGCGTATCGCTTATAATGCTGCTGCCCGGCCTGTTCAACAACATAAACCAGGCAGTTATCGTACCCAATGCGATAAAAATCCGCGAAACAAGGTCAAGGGAGGAAAGCCACAGGTTTGTGCTGTATGTATACCTGTTCTATGTGATTGCAGGTTTAATCGGCAGCGTTGCGGCAAGCCTTGCACCGCAGGAATTCATGATGCTTGTCTCAAGGTTCGGCATGGAGCAGGTCCAGCAGAACATAATCATTGTAAAGCTTATGATACCCACATTTTTCTTTGTGCTGGTGAATACATATGTACTAAATGTTTTTACCTCGTACAAGTATTTTACGTTTCCGATGGTTTCGGACATGATAAAGAGCCTGCTGATTATTGCATTTATAGCTGTTTTCGGTACGAGGTACGGCGTTGCAAGCATGGCGGCGGGGGTGCTGGCCGCCCATGTAATTCAGTTCTTTCTGCTGAACTACATGCTGGTAAAGCTGCTGGGCTTTAAATTTAAGCCACACAGGTACAGGTTTGATACCAAACAGAAGAGAAATGTCGTGTTTGTGGTGGTATCTCAGACAGCAAGCATACTTAACCAGTACATAGCCATATACCTGATATCCGGGTTAAGTGACGGGGTGTATTCGGCATTAAGCTACAGTAACAAGATTTTTAACCTGCTGGTGCTTGTGTTTGTGGGGCAGGTGTCTACGGTTGTGGGAATAAATATGATTGAGCTTTATGCAAAGAAGGTTTTTGACATATTGAACAGGGAGTTTTTAAAGTATGTAAAAGTAACGATGACAGTGCTGCTGCCGGTTAGTTTCATTCTTTCTTTTCAATCCGTACGCATCATATCGGTGCTGCTGGAGAGGGGCAGGTTTGATGCTGAGTCCGTGCAGCTTACCAGTATGTTTTTCAGGTTTATAATACTTATGATACCGGTAATGATGCTAGACAGGCTTGTGGTACGTCTCATAATAGCCAGGCAGATTATGCACGTGTCTTTTATATGGAATGTCATAGGCAAGGTATTGTCCATGTCGGCAGTTTTTGTAATCATTAACTATGCAGACTACAGGTATTATACACTTGGCCTTGTTCTGGTGGAGGCGGTGTATGTCGCTATGATGTATCTGTTCCTTGTAAGGAAGCATTTCAGATTCATAGATGTGCCGGGGGTGTTTAAATACATGGCCGCAAGCATATGTACGATAGCGGCTGTAAGCTACGGATTTTCGGGGATATTCTCGGTGTTTGAAACGGTAAACGTGTTGCAGAAGGCCGCAGTTACTGCACTGTACGGCGGGGCTGTACTGGCAGGGTATTATATGGTGGGGTATGTTATGGGGTACAACAGGGAGACCCTCATTTTTCTTATGGGGTATGTAAAAAGGATTAAAGCCAGGCTGCCATGGCTTTCGGGAAACTTAAAGGCATAAAAGACGGGGGAAGGAATATATGAAAAGAATTGCAGCAATAATGTCAAACCTTGGGTATGGAGGGGCTGAGATTCAGTCCATTGAACTGTTTAATGGTCTGTATGAGCAGGGATTCTCCATAATGATAGTAGTACTGGAAGACAGGAGAAAGGACCTTGAGGACAGGTTTCACAACGGCATTAAGATCGTTTATGTTGACAGGAAGGGATATGCCGATACAGCCGCTGTTTCAAGGGTTGCACATCTTTTAAAAGATTACGGTACTGACTGCATGGTGCTGGTGGACAGCTATCCGGTGCTGTACGGGTTCCTGCTAAAAGCGTTTTTCAGGCTGGACATACCGTCAATTGTGATACTTCATAATACCGTTCCCACAAGCTTCAAAAGGGCCGTTCAGAACAGGATGGTCTATGCATGGGCGGTAAACAGGATGGACCGCATAGTATTCGTATGCGAAAAGCAGTGGGAGTACTGGAGAAAACGTTATGGTATAAGCAGGAGAAAGTCGCTTGTGATACGCAACGGCATAGACATACGGCATTTTGAGAAATACAGTTTGTGCCATGGAAGGGCCGCATGCAGGAAAATGCTCAACCTGCCCGATACGGCTCACATTTTCATGATGAATACCTGCCTCCTTCCGCAGAAGAGGCATGAGCATATGATCCAGGCACTGGCAAGACTTAAGAGTGAAGGCAGGAACATCTTTGTTGTCATAACAGGGGACGGGCCGAGAAGGGAGTACATTGAGGAACTCTCAAAGAAACTGGGTGTAAATGAAAGCCTCAGGATAACCGGTTTCGTAAGGGATGTAAGGCCCTGGATTATGGCCTCTGACGTGCTGGTGCTGACATCAACTTCCGAAACCCTTTCTATGGCGGCAATAGAAAGCATGGCAATGAGCAAGCCGGTTATACTGTCAGACACAGGGGGGGCATCTGAGATTGTCAGGCATGGCGTAAACGGGTACCTTTACCCCCCAGGAAACATACCCCGTTTGACAGAGTGCCTGAGAGATGCTGTTGATTCGGGGTGCCTGAGGCAGATGGGCCACAAGTCAGCCGGGAGGGCAAAGAAGTTGTTTGACCGTGGCAGGATGGTTGCAGAATATGCATCACTGATACGAGCTGCCATAAGCGGAGAACCGGAAGGCCTTAAAGTGAGGAAAGAGGAGGGCGTCGTATGAAGATTGCCATGATAGGGCTAAGGGGTATACCCTCGCGTGCCGGGGGAGTAGAGATACATGTGGAGCAGACCGCCAGGAGGCTTGTTCAGATGGGATGCAGTGTGGAGGTTTACTGCCGAAGAAGGTACTGCACCGGAAAAGGCAGGTACTATGAAGGCATAAGGAGGGTCTTTGTTCCTGCTCTGAATTCCAGGGCACTGGAAACCATAACTCATTCTCTGCTCTCTACGCTGACAGCAGTGTTCAGGGGCTGTGAGATCATTCACTACCATGCACTGGGACCGTCTGCGCTGGCATTTATACCAAGGCTGCTGGGCAGGAAGGTGGTTTGCACGATACACGGGCTTGACTGGAAAAGGAGTAAATGGGGAGGGCTGTCCTCGGCATTTCTTAAGTTTGGAGAGTATGCGTCCGCATCGTTTGCACACAGCGTGATAAGCGTATCAAGGTCGCTGCCGGCCTACTACAGGGAAAAGTACGGCAGGGATATTGAGTTCATAGGAAACGGGACGGTTAAGGCCCATATCAGGAGTCCGCAGATAATCAGCAGGAAGTACGGGCTTGAAAAGGATTCATACATACTCTTTATGGCAAGGCTCGTACCGGAAAAGGGTGCGCACTACCTTATAGAGGCATACAACAGGCTTTCTCCTGAAAAGAAGCTGGTTATAGCGGGAAGCTCAAGCCACACCAACGGGTATGAGAAGAGCCTCAGGCGCATGGCAGGGGGCAGCGGTAATATCATATTTACCGGGCATGTTGAGGGGAAAGAGCAGGATGAGCTCTACAGCAATGCATACATGTATGTGCTTCCCTCCGACATCGAGGGGATGCCAATAAGCCTGCTGGAAGCAATGACTTACGGGAACTGCTGCCTGGTAAGCGACATTGAGGAGAACGCATCGGTGGTCTCGGATTTTGGATATACGTTTACGAAGGGAAGCATTAACGACCTGGCACTTAAGATGAGCGTTCTTTTAAGCGATGAGGGTTCGGTACACAGCATTAAAAGGGCTGTGACGGGTTATGCAAAAGACAGGTTCAACTGGGACCGCGCAGCCGAGAGGACCCTCAAGGTTTATGAGGAAGCAGGGTACATTCACAAGCTGGAGAGGGGTATTAATGAAAACAACCAGGCTACCTAGATGGAGGATACTGCTGCTTACAGCAGCTGTAGTGGCGGGGATTATGGCAGTTCCCGCCGCAGACCGTTTCACGGGTGGGCAAACCCGTCCTGTACATGAAGATGCGGGTCACAAATCGATAGTTGTTAAAAACGAGTATGTTGAACTTAAGTATTATCCATGGCACAGCGTCTTCCTTTTGACAAACCTTAAGAACGGAAGGCAGTATTACACCGAACCTGTATATGATTACAGAACCATTGAAGCATATATGACAGGCCCTGACAGTATGGAGGCGGTTTTAAAGCTGAATGGGGAAAAGGGGGGGGCAGAAGTTCTGTGCAGGATCTCGCTGGAAGGTGAAAGGATAAGGGGGGAGCTGTGTGCCGACCCTCATGTATCGCTGCTCAGGCCGTTTTCATTTCCCGGGCCTTTTGCGGGGGAGGAATCGGTGCAGTACCTGGTGGTACCCTATGCAGAGGGGCTGCTGCTGCCGGCAGAAGGGCATAATCCATTCGGGGAGTTCCTGATGTGGGGTCACAAGTCAACTATGCCCTTTGCAGGAATGACCGACTTAAAGACTGGAATCATGTTGATTTCGGACGCACCGGCCGATACATCGGTGGCGTTTGAAAAACCCCGATATGGCGAAATGCAATTTTCCCTGATGCAGCTTCGGCATTCCCCGGCAAAGGGGGTGTTCGGTTATGACCGTGTGTTCTATATCGACTTTATTGAACAGGACGGGTACAACGAAATGGCAAAAATATTCAGAAGCCATCTTGAAAAAAGACAGGAGAATGAAAACGATGACGATATGGACCTGCTGGTAACACTCAGGCAGAAGGCGGAGCAAAACAGGAACATTCACCTTCTTGTGGGGGCGGTGGATTTCTGGATGGGGCCTGAAGGGATGAAAAGCACCCGGATTGTGGATGAATTAAAAGAAAACGGAATAGAAAAGGCGGTTGTCAACCTGCAGTATGGATGGAAGGTTTACCCTCATGAAGAAAGACCGCTGCTTGTTGACTATATAGCGGAAAAGGGTATGTTGCCAGGGAGATATGATAATTTCTTCTGTGTTTTTGCTAAAAGCGTATCAGATATAAGCGACAGGTACAGGACAGAGGGTTTTGATGAAGACGTGATAATCAAAAAGGACGGCAGCCTCCAGGAAGGATACAGAACCTGGCATAACGGACAACTTGTGCAGGGGTACCGTTTGAATCCCGGATGCGTGCTGGATGATGCGAGGAAATATGTAAGAAGGGACCTTCAAAAAAATGCATACCTTTCAAGGTATATAGATGTAACCACATCTGCAAGGCTTTATGAGGACTACTCTGCTGCCCATCCTATGACCAGGAGGGAGGACATGCGCCACAGGTATAATCTGCTGAAAATGGCAGGCAGGGATTTCGGGCTGGTAACCGGTACAGAAGAGGCTGTACACTGGTCGGTAGGGATAACTGCATACAGTGAAGGGACAATGACGATAGTACCCCCGCAGGGTGGAGGCTGGAGCACCCCAGTAAGTGACCCGGGCAGGCTGTATGAGGATTACACTGTAAATCCCGCAGTACGCATACCTCTTAAGTCGCTTGTATACCATGACTGCCATGTTTCGGGATGGTACACGGGAGACAGCATTTCCAAGGTGCCGTCTTTCTGGAAAACAAAGGAGCTGCTTACGGTTCTGTACGGGGCTATGATACTTGTGTTTCCGGAGAACGAGGCGCACTGGGAGAGCAGAAAGAAGGATTTCTTGCAGACAATGAGGGTTGCGTCAATGGTTTTTGAAAAAACAGGGTACGAAAGGATGGAAAGGCACGAATTTCTTGACAGTAAACGCATGGTACAGAAAACGACATTTTCCGGAGGCATTGAAATAACGGTGAATTTTTCTGACAGGCCCTTCCGGGTGAATGACTGTGGGGGATTTACTATTCCCCCCGGAGGGTTTTCACTGAGGGAGGGAACATGCATGTGCATATACGGGCTGTGCGGGCAGCATTCAGGGAATGAGGAAGAGAGGTGATTCATGCTGGAAGCATGCTGCATATACAGGATAGATGACGTTACACCCGGCATGGACTGGGATAAGTTTACCAGATTTATAGACCTTTTTGGGCAGTACGGGGTAGTGCCCCTGCTGGGAGTAGTGCCTGACAACAGGGACTTAAACCTGGTGGTGGGAAAGAAGGAGAAGCGTTTCTGGAGCATAATGAGGATGCTCAGGGATGAAGGAAGGATTGAAATTTCCCAGCACGGGTATCGCCATGTATACATAACCGACAGGATAAACACCTATTACAGGATATGCGGGTTTAACAGGCAGTCCGAATTCTGCGGTCTTGACTACTGGAAGCAGTACATGATGATAAAGAGGGGGAGGGACATCTTCAGGAGGCATGGTATAGATGTAGACATCTGGATGGCCCCGGCACACTCATTTGACAGGAATACCGAGAGAGCACTCAAGAAACTTGGGTTCAAAGCAGTGACCGATGGTATAGGGCTTTACCCCGTGAAAAGGAACGGCATTGTATTCATACCACAGCAGGCATGGGAGCCCGAAAGTTCACGAATAGGGGTAAAGACAATATGCCTGCACCTGAACAATGCAAACAACAGGCTTTACCAGAAGGTAAGGAGACATCTCCAGAGCGGCGACAGGATCGTGTCATTCAGTTCTGTTGCAGATGGAGAGATTCCGCCCTGGGGAGAAGCCGTCAATACGGCATACAGGGTCATGTTTCTGCTGCATACGGCAAAGGGCGGTCTAAGAAGAATGGTTCGGCAGGCTGTAAATAACGGGTGAGGGTTGATGCTATGATAAGACAGCTGCTCAGGGCAAGGCACAGGTACGGCCTTAAAAAACTGGCCCGAAAAGGCCTTAAGACAGGTAAAAACACCATACTGTTCAACGAGGTGTGGGACTACGGCTGCAATCCGCATCTTGTTGAGATTGGCAGCAACTGCATAGTAACGGCAGGAACCAAATTCATCACAAATCCTGCAGTCAACCAGTGGGAAGACGGACATGACGACAAACAAAGGCAGCATTGCAGGATTATAGTGCATAACAACTGCTTTATAGGGATGAAGGCTGTAATATTTCCCGGCGTAACCATAGGGCCGTGTTCCATCATAGGTGCAGGGGCGGTTGTGACCTGTGATGTGCTGCCCGGTACATGCGTGCTGGGAAATCCGGCCAGGGCTGCATGTACGCTGGACACATACATCCGAATATGCGAAAAGAACCTTATACCGGAATACTCTGCGGAGGAAAAGAGGCGGATTCTGGTGGAGCATTTCTGGGGCGGAGCGGGGCAATACTTTACATGAAAAAATTGAGGGTATATTCTAAAACAGCAGAAAATATATTGGAAAGTGTGAAAGGCATGTTTATGGAATTGGTAAGAAGAAGACTCATGCGCCGCAAGGTCAAAAAGCTTATAAAGGCAGGCCTTAGAATAGGCAGGGACACAATGGTTTTCCCACAGATATCGTTTTTCGGGAGTGAACCGTACCTTGTGCATATCGGGGAGAAGTGCATAATAGCAGACGGGGTGAGGTTCATAACGCATGACGGTGCAATAAGGGTTATAAACAGGACGGAGGAAAACCGCAGGATTGACAACAAATACGGCAGGATAGACATAAAGGATAATGTATATGTAGGGGAAGACTCGATTATAATGCCGAATGTGTCGATAGGCCCCGATGCCTGTGTCCTGCCTGGTTCTGTCGTCTACAGGGACGTGCCTCCAAACACAATAGCGGGGGGAAACCCTGCAATAGTAAGGCACCGGATGAAGGAGTATGGCGGGTATTACCGCAACCTGCTGTTTCCATATTACGAAAGGTACTGCAGTATTTTCAACAGGCATATACGTTGAAACAGGACATGCCTTAAGAATGAACACAGGGGGGATATAATGGACAGTTTGCAAATAAGGGAAAAACTGGGTCAATTCTTTGAAAGAAGCATACTTTATGGTGAATCGGCTGATGAACTGGACGGAGAAACTTCGCTTGTGGATGAAGGCTATATCGATTCAACAGGGATTGTGGAACTGGTCTCATTCATAGAAAGGGAATTTGACATGAGGGTAAGGGACATTGAGGTAGTACCTGAGAACTTCGACACATTCAATGCCCTGTGCATGTTCATAATGAAAAAGCTGCATGCCGGAAAGGAAGAGAAGGTATGACACACTGCAGCAGATGCGTATTAAGTGATAACATCCCTTCGGTGAGCATAGGAAATTCAGGCGTATGCAACTACTGCAGCACATACAGGCAAACCGGTACACCCTGTGCTGAAGGCGACAGGGAGGTTGAAAGGATTGTCAGGCGCTGCAGGGACAGGAAATACCAGGCGGTGATGGCATACAGCGGCGGAAAAGACAGCTCCTATACACTAAAGCTTTTAAAGGAGCGCTTTAATATGTCAATACTGGCGGTTACATTCAACAATGGCTTCTTAAGCAAATACTGCTTTGGAAACATAGGGACGGTATGCGACTGTGTGGGGGTTGACAGCCTGATAGTAAGTTACCCGTCAGGCATGATGGCTCAGATGTTCACCTTCATTGAAGGAGCAGATGTTTTTCCGCCGAGGTCTATGGAAAGGGCAAGCGCCATATGCAGCCTGTGCATAGCGCTTGTTAAGAATCTTCTTTACCGGGAAGCCATTATAAGGGGGATACCCCTTGTATGCTTCGGCTGGACGCCGGGGCAGGTATCAACGGCAAGGCCGCTGCTTAAAATGGGGGCAGGTATGATAGAGAGGTCTTTCAAAGCTCTCAGGGATGCGGTCACAGGCAGCCTGGGCAGCGAGTATGGAAGGTTTTTCTTAAGCAGGGATTTCATTATGGAGAATGAGAACCGGATACCTTATCTTTACTATCCGTTTGTAAACAACAGGTATGATGAATCCAGGATATACGCCGAAATAACAAAAATGGGATGGACTGCTCCCGAAAAAACCGACGGAAGCAGTTCCAACTGCATGCTGAATTCATATGCAAACAGGAGCCATATGGAAAGGTACGGCTTCCATCCATATGCATTTGAGCTCAGCAGCCTGGTAAGGGAAGGGTATCTATCAAGGGAAGAAGCCCGGGAAAGGCTTGAAAGGCGGGGCGATGAAAAAACCTGCGAGCGCATAGCACAGGTTTTAAGGTCAAGAGCAGGTCGAAAAGAAGACACGGGAGGTCGTTACAGTGGAGAAGTTGTATAATCTTTTATCCCAAAACCTAAGGAAGCACCCCGAAAAGGTTTGCATAAAGGAGGGGCAGGACTGCTGGACTTACAGGCAGATAGCCCTGGCAGGCATGGAGTTTACAAACCGGCTTAAGCATCATGGTGTTGGCAGGGGAGACAGGGTTGTCATATTCTGTGACAATTCAGCAGAGTATGTTGCCGCGCTGTTCGGCGTGCTGGGGGCAGGTGCGGCAGCGGTACCCGTAAACACCGGAAGGCTTAAGGGCATAGTTTCATACATAGTGTCAAAATGCCGCCCCGGGGCAGTCGCAACAGCCGGGCGTGCAAAAACCGTTATAGAGAGTATACTGACCTCGGCGGTCCTCCCGGTACTGCAGGTGCCGAGGCCGTCAGACGGTGACATATCCTGCATGCAGGATGAAGGGGTAGACCCTGATGATGCGGCAATGATTCTTTTTACATCAGGTACTACGGCATACCCCAAGGGGGTGGTGCTGACCCACGCCAGCCTCCTTGCAAACACAGAAGCAATTATAAATTACCTGGAGCTTAACGACAGGGATTCTGTCCTTATGACACTTCCGTTTACTTACTCGTATGGGAACTCTGTGCTGCTAACGCACATGTATGCAGGAGGCACAATAGTAATAGAAAACTCATCCGTATACCCGCTGCGTGTGCTGGAATCCATAAAAAGATACCGTGTGACAGGTTTTTCAACGGTAGGGTCATACATCAACCTGATGCTGGGTGTTCTCAGGGAGAGCAACTTCCCTGCCGGATATCTTGAGAGCCTTAGATACATGACCTTTGCGGGAGAGTCTACAAACATAAAGGATATCGAATATTTGAAAGAGGAGTTCCCGCATATCAGACCATATGTGATGTATGGGCAAACTGAGGCATCTGCAAGGCTGAGCTACCTGCCGCCTGAGCACCTGGAGGAAAAACCGGGGTCGGTCGGAAAGGGGCTTTGCAATGTAACCCTCAGGGTTGTTGACGATAAGGGAAATGACGTAGTTCCCGGAGAAACCGGTGAGATTATTGCCTCGGGCCCAAGTATAATGAAGGGGTACTTCGAGGACCCTGGCGCAACACGCAAAGTGATAAGGAACGGGTGGCTTCATACAGGTGACAGTGCGGTAATGGACGGGGACGGATTTATCTATGTTAAGGGCAGGAAAAATGATGTTATAAAGCATATGGGGCACAGGATAGGGCCGGTTGAAATAGAAAATGTACTCAACGGGTGCAGGCATGTCACCGAGTCTGCTGCTGTTGAGGCGACAGATGAAAACGGAAGGAAAATTATCATGGCATATGTGGTGCCAGGGGAAGGCTTTAATGTGGATTTGCTCAGGAGGCATGCGCAGGAAAGGCTGCCGGCATATATGAGGCCTTCTGTTTTCGAAGAAATAGATGAGCTTCCCAGGACTGATACGGGCAAGATAAAAAGGGGCGTATTAAGGAGCAGACAATGTGTGGAATTGCGGGACTGATACACAGGGAGTGTCAAATGGCCGTACTGGAAAAGATGGGTATGACCATAGCACACAGGGGTCCTGATGACACCGGTTACTTCTGTAGCAACGGCACGGGAATGGTGCAAAAGAGACTCAGCATTGTGGATATCGAGAATGGAACGCAGCCGGTGTTCAACGAAAAAGGCAGTGTGCTTGCTGTGTTTAACGGCGAAATATATAACCATATGACTCTGCGGAAGCAGCTTGAAAGGCTGGGACATGTAATGTCAAACAACTCGGATACGGCCGTTCTGCCTCACATGTATGAGGAATATGGAAACGGGATGTTTGAAAGGCTGTCCGGGCAGTTTGCCATTGCGTTGTATGATATAGCTGGAAAAATGCTCCTGCTTGCCAGGGACAGACTGGGAATAAAACCCCTGTACTTCAGCCCTCAGGATGCCGGTATTGTTTTTGGTTCTGAGATAAAGGCAATACTTGCTTCCGGGATCATGCCTGCGAGGCTGTGCCACAGGGCGCTGTTTGATACGTTTACGTTCTGGTCGCCTCAAAAGGATCTTACGGTTTTTGAGGGCATATACTGTTTGCTCCCGGGGGAATACCTTGAATACCGGAATTCAGAAACAACCAGGACAAGGTACTGGAAACCGGTTTTTGGAAAAGCCGGCAGAAGAGCAGACAGCCAGGAAGTTGCCGGAGAAGTAGAGGCCCTGCTTGAAAAAGCCGTCAGTAAACGCCTGATGGGGGATGTGGCTGTTTCAGCATACCTCAGCGGGGGAATTGACTCAAGCCTGATAACAGCACTGGCCGCACGGGCTTACAGCGGCCCGCTTGAAGCGTTTTCCATAACCTTTGAGAATGACGTGTATGATGAATACCCTTACCAGAAGAAGATGTGCGAACACCTGGGTATAAGGCACAATACCGTTGCCTTCAGCAACAGCCAGATACCGGAAATGATAAGGAAATCAATCTACCATATAGAGGCCCCGCTGCTTCGGGCAGCACCATTACCTCTTCTGAAGCTCTCAGGGCTGGTTAACAGCTGCAGCCGGAAAGTGGTGCTTTCAGGAGAGGGAGCCGACGAATTTTTCGGGGGATATGACATATTCAGGGAGGTTAAGATAAGGAACTATATCAGGGCCCATCCCCGTTCGGAGATCAGAAAGAGGCTTTTTGAAAAGATCAACCTTTTTGTACAGGGAACAGGGCAGGCCGCAACGGCAGGCGGGCTTAACTATTTTTATATGAATGTGCCGGGAGACGGGTTGCTCGACTCCCACTACACCAGATGGAGACAGTTTATGTTCTTTAAGAGGTTCTTTTCGCATAGGATGCGTGCCATGGCGGATGATATGGGCTGTCCCGATTATTTAAGCTCCATAGATCTTCCCGACAGGGATGAGATGCAGAGCTGGACCGATATACAAAAGAGCCAGTACCTTGAGACCGTTACATTCCTCTCCCCCTATCTGCTTGCATCGCAGGGTGACCGCGTGGCCATGGCAAACTCTGTGGAAGCAAGGTTTCCGTTCCTTGATGACAGCCTTGTAAGTTACAGCATGGACATGGAAGACAGGTTCAAGATACGTGCTCTGAACGAAAAGTATGTCATAAGGAGTATTGCTTCCAAATACCTTCCGAATGAAATCATATGCAGAAAGAAATTTCCCTACCGCTCTCCGGTGGACATATCCTGCCTTCTTGAAAATGAATACCTTAAAAGCATGCTCTCTGCCCGGAAACTGGCTGAATACGATATATTCGACCCTGTGAAGACCGCCTTCTTTATAGAAAAAAGCCTTCAAAAAAGCCGGCCCGGCGAAAGGGACATGATGCTTATAATGGGGCTTGTCACCACACAGGTTTTATGCGATGTTTTTTCGGTAAGCACTTGAAACACAAAAACAGGTGTGTCGTTTCTGATTCTTTTGGCATAAGCTGAAAGTATGAATGGATATTATAAAATCAGAAACAACCGAATAGGGTTTATGTTTGACAGTGACAGGGCCGTGTTTGAGCTTACAAGCTGGAGGACCGGTCTTGTCTACCGCACCGAAAGACCGGATGAGGTAACAGCAAATGGTGTACGATGCGGCAGCGGCAACACGCTTGAGATTGAACTTGAAGCTCAGGGGCATCAGTTGCATCTTACAGTATCACTTGAAGGGTGCGCCGCCAGGTTTGATCTCAGCTTTGGAGAAGGGTTTGAAAGCAGTGCTGCTTTTGCATTTCCCGGGGAGGTAACTGCTCCGGAACAGGACCAGTATTTTGCGGTTCCGTATGCGGAGGGGCTTCTTACACCTGTAACGCAGCAGCATCCATATGGTGAATACATCATGTGGGGCCATAAGTCGACAATGCCTTTTACAGGGGTAACCGGCATTCATACCGGCACAGGAATCATGCTGGTTTCTGAAGATTTTGCCGACACATCTGTAACCTTCAGGAGGAGAGGAGGCAGCAACTACCGCATGATGATGCGGCATTTTCCTCAGAAGGGTGAATACTTAAGTACAAGGACGTTCTATTTTACGGTCATTGAAGAAAACGGTTATGTTGCAATGGCAAAGTGGTACAGGAACCATCTTTTAAAGAGGGGAGAGATTGTAGCGCTCTCAGACAGGGCGCAGCAGAACCCGAACATCAGAAAGCTTGTAGGGGCGGCGGATGTGTGGCTGGGTGACCATACAAAGAACAGAGAGGTTGTCGATGATATAATCTTTTCGGGCGTCGGCAAAGCACTGTTCAATTTCCAGTATGGATGGTATGTTTATGACAGCGAGAAGCGTCCTGACCTTATAAGGCATGTAAATGAACAGGGAATGATAGCAAGCAGGTATGATAACTATACTGATGTATTTGAGCCTTCTGCAGCAGAGCTGTCTCCCAGGTTCAGGATACCGGGGTATGATAATGACTGCATAAGAAACAGTGACGGGACCAGGCTCAAGGGATACCATGTGAACTACAAAGGACATTTTGTACAGGGCTACCGGCTTAATCCCTCCACCCAGACAGGGGTTGCATTGGACAGGATTGGGGAAGACCTCGAAGAGAACAGTTACAACGGCCGGTTTATAGATGTGAATACATCCGACTCCCTCCATGAAGACTACTCGGAGAACCATCCTGCAGACAGGTTCGAACACGCAATGCACAGGCGAAGGATTCTGGGAGAGATAAGAAGGACCTTCAATTTTGTTATGGGCAGTGAGGAATCCCGGCACTGGGCGATGGGTGTTACCGACTACGGGGAGGGAACCATGACAATAGAACCTGCCATGGGAGCAGGATACGGTTGGTACACCCCTGTTGATGACCCCGGGGCAAAGTATATGGAATACAATGTGAATCCGGCAGTAAGGATACCGCTTGTTTCACTTGTGTATCATGATGCGCATATCTCGACCTGGTACACCGGGGACGGTGTTTCAAAGGTTCCGGCTGTATGGGCCGTTAAAGACTTGTTTACCGCACTTTATGGAACGATGCAGCTTGTATCCCCTCCCGACTTGACATACTGGAGAAGCAACAGGGGTAAGTTTCTGCATTCCATATATGCAACAACCCGTGTATTTGATACGGTAGGTTATTCGGAAATGACAAATCACAGATTTCTTACAGACGACAGATTGGTACAGCAAACCGAATTTGGCAACGGTTATTCGGTTGTGGCAAATTTCGGACAGAGCGGATATGAGTGCTGTGCAAGAACTGTTCCGCCCATGGGGTTTACATTCCTTTCGGGAAATAATCACATATTTGTTTACTCCCACCTTTCCGGCTGATATAATGTAGGTGTTCAGGCAGGATTCCAGTACATTCAGATTTTTTAACAAAAACCAGTAGAACATATGATGGCTGGTTTTTTCCTGCCCTTTTTTTACTATATGGAAGCGTGGTGATAGGATGGCGGAGTCGGACAGGCTCAGCGTATGCTTTGTGATGTTTGGTTGCTATCCCCTTTTCAACAGGGGCGGCAACCATGTTTTTGGGGGTTCTGAGCTTGAGCTTTACAACCTGGGCATCTGCATGGCTCGCAGAGGGGTCAGGGTGGATTTTATTGTGGGGGATTACGGACAGGATGATGTGGAATACCGGGAGGGAATAAGGCTTTTAAAGGTGCGGTACATGAAGCTGGACAAATACAGGTCGCTGCCTTACAGGATATTAAGGTACTGGCAGTTTCTAAAGGTTCTTTACAGGCAGAACGCTGATGTCTTCATAACAAAGACTGCCTCGGAAATTATAGGGTGGATGGTACTGGTTCAAAAAATATTAAAAAGGAGTAAGGTTGTATTCCGTCTGGGCAGTGACAGGGATACTGATATTGCATCATGGAGAGGTATGGGCATAAAATTCTATCACCTTTACAGGCTGGGTCTTTTAAAAAGCGACCTGGTCTATACGCAGTCACAGGTACAGAAGGAGAGACTTATGAAGGCAGTATCCGTCTCAAGCCATGTCGTAAAGAACGCATTTATTCTAAATAAGGCTGTTTCACCTTTGAGAGACCAGGGCTACATACTCTGGGTTTCAAGATGTGAGGCGCTAAAGAGGCCGATGCTTTATGTAAGACTCGCAGCAAGACTGCCGGAACAAAAGTTTATAATTATCATGCCGCATACAAATAAGGGAGACAGGAGGCGGGATAAAAAAACAGCTTCTATAGCGGCATGTGTCAAGAAGGCGGCTGCAGAACTTCCCAACCTTTCATACATCGGGTTTGTACCTTTTGATGACATACAGGAGTATTATGATGGCGCACGGCTTTTTGTAAACACGTCTGAGTATGAGGGCTTTCCAAACAGCTTTATACAGGCATGCCTCGGGAGGACCGGCATACTCTCATTCAGGGTAAATCCGGACGGCTTCATTACAGATGAAGGCATAGGAATCTGCTGTAACGACAGCCTTGACAGAGCAGTTGAATTTATAAGAGGGATGGATGACATAAAGGCTCATGAAATGGGGAGAAATGCTTACCGATATGTGGCAGAAAACCACAATGCGGAAAGGATTGCCGAAGGGTACATCCGGGATTTTGCGCATGTTGCACAAAAAGAGCACAAGATGCAAGGGCGGTGCTGCATATGAACAAACTCACTGTCTGCCTTGTTTCCATGAGGGCCCTGCCCCTGTTTGACAGCAGGTATGAAGGCGTGTCAGTCACAGGCGGGGCGGAAATAAACATGTACAATCTTGCCGTTTTCCTTGCCGGACTTAAAGGTATCAAGGTAAAGATGGCTGTTGATGACTTCGGGCAGCCTGCCGGATACATAAGGGACGGGGTGGAGATAGTAAGTATCGGAAAAAAGAAGGCGTCAGGGATAGCGGACAAGACAGCAGCTGCCGTAAACTCCTGGATAAGGCTTTATGAAGTCCGGGCGGATGCGTTTATCTTTACCACAAGCAGTTCGCTGCTGGGGGAACTGGTTTTAATACAGAGGTTTTTAAGGAGAAAAAAGGTGATATTCAGGCTGTCCAGCGACCTCAATCTGAACATGCGGGACTTCAGGAAGAAAAACGGTATAAGGAGGATGCTGCTTTACCGTTTCGGGCTTAAGAATGCATCTGCTGTGGTATCCCAGACAGAAAAACAACAGAAGGAGCTGGCAGGAAAGCATGGAATAAGGAGCACGGTGATACCCAACGGCTTTTTTGTGCCCGGCAGCCCTGTAAAAAGAGGGAAGGATATAGTGCTGTGGGTGGGAAGATGTATGAAATCGAAGAACCCGATGCTTTTTTTAAAGCTTGCAGGAATGTTTCCTGACAGAAAGTTCGTTATGATAATGCCTCTGAATACCAACAAGGAGCCCGGGGTTATGCGTGAACGAAAAAGACTCTACAAAATGGTGCACGAGGAGGCAGGACATATAAGGAATATTGATGTCATAGATTTTGTGCCGTACAGAAACATACAGGGATACTTTGAAAGGGCCTGCCTATATGTATGCACTTCAGATGTGGAGGGGTTTCCAAACACATTCATACAGGCGTGCCTTGCGGGAACACCAACACTTTCATTTTATGTAAATCCTGACCGGGTAATTGATAAATATAAC
>CAYYGK010000004.1:0-31271 GCA_964471145.1 uncultured Eubacteriales bacterium
AATACCTCAATAATATTATTCGACAATCGGAATGTAAGTCATGGAAAGTTCTTGAAGAGCTTGGAATAAAGAAACCTGAAAATATTTGAAATGGTTACTATGTACGTGTTACTCCGAACCATTTAACTGCATACAAGTGTACAGCTTCCAGCAAGGAATTTCTTGAACAGGTACAGGGGGTTCATCCACAAACCTCATTGGCAGCATATAAAACAACTCAAACAGAATAAGCTATACCTATGATTTAAACAGCAACATAGAGACAATTACACAGGATGGGGACCAGATAAAATACTACTACAGGGTAACCTGGGAGTTAGATGGAACAGATGAGATATATTACACATATGACCCCTGCACTATGCAACTATGCAATCCTGTTTGAAGCAATGCATACCTGTATGCTATAATTAGTGGGCGGTAATGATAATGACAATTGCTGTATCGGAGGCATTGGATGTCGGTGAACAGGGATAGAATAAGGAATTTCTGCATCATAGCTCATATTGACCATGGAAAATCAACTCTTGCAGACAGGCTGCTGGAAATGACCGGTATGCTCACAGAACGTGAAAAGACAGAGCAGGTGCTGGATACCATGGATTTGGAGAGAGAGCGGGGCATAACCATAAAAGCCCAGGCGGTAAGGATGGTATACAGGTACGGTGAAAATGAATATATCCTTAACCTGATAGACACCCCTGGCCATGTGGATTTCAGCTATGAGGTTTCACGGAGTCTTGCGGCATGTGAGGGAGCAGTGCTTGTAGTGGATGCAGCCCAGGGAATAGAGGCGCAGACCCTTGCCAATGTATATCTTGCCATGGAGCATGAACTTGAAATAATCCCTGTTATAAACAAGATAGACCTTCCGGGGGCACGCCCGGACTATGTGAAGAGAGAGATTGAAGATGTACTGGGGCTTGATGCATCTGAAGCACCCCTCATATCCGCGAAAATGGGAACAGGGATAGAAAAGGTTCTTGAAGAAGTTGTTAAAAGAGTACCCTCACCGGGAGGAGATGTGAAAAACCCGCTTAAGGCCCTTGTATTTGACTCCTTCTATGACAGTTACAGAGGGGTAATAGCATATGTCAGGGTGAAGGACGGGAGTGTAGCTATTGAAGACGCTATAAAAATGATGAACACCAAAAAGGTTTTTGCCGTTACAGAGCTGGGATACATGAGGCCAGGCGGACTTACTGCGGCCAAAGAGCTTCTGTCCGGGGAAGTGGGTTACATTGCTGCAAGTATTAAGAATGTCAAGGATGCAAGGGTGGGTGATACCGTAACACTACAGGACAACCCGGCCAAAGAACCGCTTCCCGGTTACATGAAAGCAAACCCCATGGTGTTCTGCGGTATATATCCTGCCGACGGGGCAAAATATGGAGATCTTAGGGATGCCCTTGAAAAGCTTCAGCTCAATGATGCATCATTGTCGTTTGAACCTGAGTCTTCTGCGGCTCTGGGGTTCGGTTTCAGGTGCGGATTCCTGGGGCTGCTTCATATGGAGATAATCCAGGAAAGGCTGGAAAGGGAATACGACCTTGACCTGGTGACAACAGCTCCCAGCGTTATTTACAGGGTATTGAAGACTGGCGGCAACTGGGTGAACATAGACAATCCGACAAACCTTCCTGATTTGGACGAGATAGAAAAGATGGAGGAGCCTGTAGTGGATGCATCGCTTATGGCTCCGGCTGATTATGTAGGCAACATCATGGAGCTTGCACAGGAGAGAAGGGGCACATTTAAAAATATGGAGTATATTGAGGAGGACAGGGTTAACATAAAATATGAACTGCCGCTTAACGAGATAATTTACGATTTCTTTGATGCTCTAAAATCCCGCACCAGGGGATATGCTTCCTTTGACTATGAGCTGTCGGGATACAGGGAGTCTGACCTGGTCAAACTTGATATACTGCTAAACGGTGAGGTAGTGGACGCACTTTCCTTTATAGTGCACAGGGACAAGGCCTATGCAAGGGGAAGAAGGATAGCCGCAAAGCTGAAGGAAACCATCCCAAGACAGCAGTTTGAGATACCGATACAGGCATGCATAGGTTCGAAAATCATAGCACGGGAAACAGTGAGGGCATATCGCAAGGATGTGCTGGCAAAATGCTATGGCGGAGACATCACCAGGAAGAAGAAGCTGCTGGAAAAGCAGAAGGAAGGTAAGAAGCGAATGAGACAGGTTGGAAGTGTTGAGGTGCCTCAGGAGGCATTTATGAGTGTACTCAAGCTTGACACATAAGAAAGGATGCCTGTATGTTTGATATGCACCTGCACACACAGTTTTCCCATGACGGCAAATCTACAATTAATGAATATGCTAAAGCTGCACTTGTTAAAGGACTTTTTGCTGCAGGATTTGCCGAGCATGTCGATTTCATGCCTGAATGCGGCGGTTACGGCCTGTTTGACTACCGGGAATATATGAGCGCTGTAAGGTCCTGCAGGGCGGAAGGTATAAAAGTATATGCAGGAGCAGAAATAGATTATGCCAAGAGGGTCGAAAAGGATATTAAAGAGTATTTAAGGGAACACAAATTTGACTATACCATTTGTTCCGTACATATGATAGGCGGTGTTTCGGTGTCGGATGGCAGCAATACCGGGTGCCTTTGCCCCGGGGTAGTAGAGCAGTACTATGATGAAGTTGAGGCGGGGCTTGAGGCGGGATGTTTTGATGTGATAGGGCATATAGGTATATTTAAAAGAGGGCTTTCTGCTGATTTTTTCAAAAAGGCCGGTTATGAAGAAATAATAAGGGCGAGAGAAAAAAGACTTGCCGCTGAATGTGCCCGTTCAGAATGCATTATTGAAGTCAATACATCCGGCCTTTCTTCACCATGCGGACACACCTTTCCCGGGAGGGAGTTTCTGATAGAGTATTACAGGAATGGGGGAAGAATGGTATGTCCGGCTAGCGATGCACATTCTGCCAATATGACTGCGACAGGATTTGAGAGCCTCAAAAGCTTGTTATCTAAATGCGGATTTGAATATGTAACAATGCCCTGGAACAAGAGAAAGCTGCAGATG
This sequence comes from uncultured Eubacteriales bacterium, assembly GCA_964471145.1. Taxonomy (GTDB): domain Bacteria; phylum Bacillota; class Clostridia; order Acetivibrionales; family STF1-152; genus CAYYGK01. Next base: position 3,055 of record CAYYGK010000004.1, read on the forward strand.
GAGGAAAGCAATGGCTGATAAAGGGAAAGGGCTGTCACTCTACCTGCATATACCTTTCTGCAAATCAAGATGCTCGTATTGTGATTTTAACACATACGCAGGCATAGACTACCTGATTCCTGCTTATACAGATGCACTGTTAAAAGAGCTGTCAATGCAGTCTGAACTTTTGGATGGATACAGCCTTAAAACCGTATATATTGGGGGAGGTACCCCGTCATATATTCATCCCGGTTTATTGGTACGGGTAGTTGAAAGGGCTGCAGAATTATTCTCAACAGGTATTATAGAAGAGACAAGCATGGAATCAAACCCCGGCACACTTTCAGATAAGAACCTGCGCATGTATAAAACACATGGAATAGACAGGCTGAGTATCGGTCTGCAGTGCTGGCAGCAGCCGCTGCTTGACGTACTGGGGAGGATACATACCGGGGCAGATTTTCAAAAAGGCTTTAGGATGGCGAGAAATGCAGGATTCAATAACATAAACACAGATTTAATATTTGGCATTCCCGGACAGACCCTGGCAATGTGGGTTGAAACACTGGAGAATGTGATTGACCTTGGTCCGGAACACATATCGTGCTACAGCCTGAAAATTGAAGGGAATACTCCGCTGGGGAGAAAGGTGGAATCAGGCAGGCTTGAACTAATAGAGGACGAGGGTGACAGGGATATGTATCATATTGCTATTAACCTTCTTGAGAAGGCGGGATACAGTCACTATGAAATATCGAGTTTTGCACTGCCGGGGTATGAATGCATCCACAACCTGGTTTACTGGAAGTGTGGTGAATACCTGGGTGTAGGGGCGGGTGCACATTCATATTTGGGCGGGGAGAGGCTGGGGAACGAACCTGACATTAAAAGGTATATTGATAAGATAGGGAATCGAAAAGAATCGGTAATTGAAAAGAAGCATATCGGGTTTGAAGAGTCGGTTTCGGAGTTTATGATACTCGGGTTAAGACTTGTTGCGGGGGTAAGTGCAGAAGAGTTTAAGTCAAGGTTTGGTCTGGATATGGAACAGACCTTCTGTGAGAAGATAAACAGGTTTGAAAGGCAATCACTTGTTACAATGGAAAACGGAAATCTAAGACTTACACCAAAGGGGCTAGACCTTGCAAACAGGGTGTTTGTAGAGTTCGTTTGAGCCTATCGTCCATTTAAGGTTCATGGAACCCAACTGCGGCGTATATAAAAACAGGATTAAAAAATATATAAACCTGAATTTTACTTGACAAATTAATAATGGGATGGTATTTTAATGATAAGATTTAGCACTCATCTAATGAGAGTGCTAACAAAAGGGGTGGGACGGTGATCCTTGATGAACGTAAAAAAAGAATACTGAGGGCTATTATTGATGATTACATCAAGACTGCCGAGCCTGTCGGGTCAAGGACAATTGCCAGGAAGCACTCGCTTGGCTTAAGTTCCGCTACAATTAGGAATGAAATGGCTGACCTTGAGGAGATGGGTTTCCTGATTCAGCCGCATACATCTGCAGGTCGTATACCCTCTGACAGCGGTTACAGGCTGTATGTTGACGAGCTTATGAAGCTTAGAACACTGACACCAGAGGAGGTTGAGGCCATTAAAGAAGGCATGGAGATAAAAATAACTGAACTGGGACAGCTTGTAAAAAGGGCATCCAGCATAATGTCCCATATTACTCACTATACTTCAATTGCTGTAACGCCAAGGATGAAGGAGACAAAAATCAAGGCGGTCCAGGTTGTTCCCATAGATTCACACAAGGTGCTGGTTATACTGGTTGCAACTACCGGACTGCTAAGAAACAGCCTGATACAGGTGTCCCAAAAAGTCACCCCGTACTATACTATCAGAATTTCGAACATACTAAATGACAAGGTGACAGGACTGACGATAGAACAGCTTGATGCAGATATTGAAAACGAAATTGGGGATATTATGGGAAAAGACCGTGAAATAGTTAGTGCGGTACTTGACGGGGTAAGGGATTGCATTTCACAGTTGCAGAACCTTGATGTGTATCTTGAAGGTACAACAAACATATTTGATTTTCCCGAGTTCAGTGATGTGTTCAAGGCACGGGAGTTTCTCAACATGCTTGATACAAAGGATACTGTATGCAGGCTGCTGGGGTTCTGTAATGGCCAAAGAAAAGGAATAAGGATAAGGATAGGCAGTGAAAATGATATTGAGGAGGTAAAAGACTACACCCTGGTGACTGCTTCATACAATGTTGACAATTCTGTTCTGGGCACCATAGGCATTATTGGTCCCACAAGGATGGAGTATTCGCGTGTGGTTGTATCTCTCAATTATATAAGGAAGAAAATAAACGATGACCTCAGGAAACTTCTGGGTGAGGATGAAAAGGATAATAAATAACAAGAGGAGGGTAGAAGACTGTCATGGAAAAAGAAAAAGACTTAAATGAACTGGAAGAGAAGGACAAATCCTCTGCTGAGGAAGAGCAAGACAAACAAAATGCAGTAGAGGAAGAGTTACAAGCTCTTCAAAAGAGGGTACAAGAGCTTGAAAAAAGCCTTGATGATAAAACCGAACAGGTTGACCGGTATTTTAATATGCTGCAGAGAACTGCAGCCGAATTTGAGAACTACAAGAAGAGGACGGCCAGGGAAAAGACTGCAATATGTGGCGATACCACCTGTGATGTGGTGCTTAAATTCCTTCCGGTGCTTGACAACATAGAAAGAGCTCTTAACGTTGCTGACAAGGAGCATGACAGTTCCTTAAAGGAAGGGATAGCGATGGTATACAAGCAGATAAAAGATGTTCTTGAAAGCCTTGGGGTGGAAACGATAGCAGCAGTTGGCAAAGAGTTTGATCCGGAACTTCATGAGGCGATATCGCATATAAATGATGAAGATTACGGAGAGAATGAAGTAATAGAAGAACTTCAAAAAGGTTACAGACTTGGTGAAAAAGTAATACGTCACAGTGTTGTGAGAGTGGCGAACTAAACAGAATAAAAAAGAACAAACAGGAGGTATATTAAAATGGGAAAAGTGATTGGAATAGATTTAGGTACAACGAACTCGTGTGTAGCTGTTATGGAAGGCGGAGAGCCTGTCGTTATTCCTAATGCGGAAGGAAGCAGGACCACCCCTTCGGTTGTTGCGTTTTCAAAATCAGGTGAAAGACTGGTGGGACAGGTTGCAAAGAGGCAGGCGATAACCAACCCTGACAGAACCATAATTTCTATTAAGAGGGATATGGGGACAGACAGGAAAATAAAGATTGACAAAAAGGAGTACACTCCCCAGGAGATTTCCGCAATGATACTCCAGAAAATCAGGGACTATGCGGAGGACTACATCGGTGAAGAGGTGAAGCAGGCGGTTATTACTGTACCTGCGTACTTTAGTGATTCACAGAGGCAGGCAACAAAGGATGCGGGAAGAATTGCCGGACTTGAAGTATTGAGGATTATTAACGAGCCGACAGCTGCAAGCCTTGCATACGGGCTGGACAAGGAACAGGATCAGAAGATTATGGTTTTTGACCTTGGGGGAGGCACATTTGACGTATCCATACTGGAGATCGGAGACGGAGTGTTTGAAGTTCTCGCAACTAACGGTAATAACAGGCTGGGCGGAGATGATTTTGACCAAAAGGTTATTGACTGGCTTGCAGATGAATTCAAAAAAGATGCGGGGATTGATTTAAGAAAGGATAAAATGGCACTACAGAGGCTCAAAGAGGCAGCAGAGAAAGCCAAAATAGAGCTGTCATCAACTACAACCGCAAATGTGAACCTGCCGTTTATTACTGCTGATGCAGAAGGACCAAAACATCTGGACCTTACTCTTACAAGGGCTAAGTTTGATGATTTGACTTCCGACCTTGTGGAAAAGACGATGGGGCCTACACGTAAAGCCCTCGATGATGCAGGACTCAAGCCTGATGACATTGACAAGGTATTGCTGGTGGGTGGTTCTACAAGGATACCTGCGGTGCAGAAGGCGGTAAAGGATTTCATAAAGAAGGACCCGTTCAAGGGTATAAACCCTGACGAGTGTGTTGCTGTAGGTGCAGCTATACAGGCCGGTGTACTTTCGGGTGATGTAAAGGACCTGCTCCTGCTGGATGTAACACCTCTTTCGCTGGGCATAGAAACCCTTGGAGGTGTTTGTACCAAGCTGATTGAGAGAAATACAACCATTCCGGCCAAGAAAAGCCAGGTGTTCACAACAGCATCCGACGGGCAGACCAGCGTTGATATTCATGTGCTGCAGGGAGAGCGGGATATGGCTGCAGGAAACAAGACACTTGGCAGGTTTCAGCTGACAGGGATACCTCCGGCACCAAGGGGAGTGCCCCAGATAGAAGTAACATTTGATATTGATGCGAACGGTATTGTAAATGTTTCAGCAAAGGACCTTGGAACAGGAAAGGAACAGAAGATAAAAATTACAGCTACTTCAAACCTTTCCGAAGATGAGATTGACAAGGCCGTTAAGGAGGCTGAGAAGCATGCCGAAGAGGACAAAAAGAAAAAGGAACAGGCAGAGGTCCGGAACAATGCCGACTCTATGGTCTATCAGGCAGAGAAGACAATAAAGGATCTTGGAGACAAAATAAGCGCTGATGACAAGTCCAGAATAGAGAATGAAATAAGCAGCACAAAGGAAGCACTTAAGGGTTCGGATGATGAAAAGATCAAGCAGGCAAGCGAATCACTCCAGAAAGCCTTTTATGAAATATCGCAGAAGGTTTATCAGCAGAATCCCAATGAAGGCCAGCAGCCTGGTGGACAGCAGCAGGCCGGACAGCAGGATTCCGAGGCGGAAGGCAGTCAGGAGAATGTGTATGATGCAGATTACAAGGTAGTAGACGATGATGAAGAACAAGACAGCGAATAGACTTTTATCATCAATAAAGATCCGGGTGTGCTCAGGCATTGCCCGGACTTATTTTTAAGACTGTGGTTGAAGGTGAATGCAATCATATGCTATAATAACGACGGCATAAAATGATATCTGAACGGAGTTGATATAATGTCTGGCAAGAGAGACTACTATGAGGTGCTGGGCATAGAAAGAAATGCTACGGAAGTGGAAATAAAAAAAGCATACAGAAGGCTTGCCAAGAAGTACCACCCGGATGTAAATTCGGGAGATGAGGGTGCTGAAACGGTTTTTAAGGAAGTAAACGAGGCCTACAAGGTCTTAAGTGACCCCCAAAAGAGGTCACAGTATGACCGTTTTGGACACGACGGCCTGAACATGAATGGGTTTGGGGGATTCTCAGACTTTGATTTCGGCGGATTCGGAGATATATTCGAGTCATTTTTCGGTGGCGGCTTTGGCAGCGGGACAAAGTCTTCACGGAGGAAAAAGGGCCCAAGAAAAGGTGCAGACTTAAGGTATTCTGTGGAAATAACATTTGAACAGGCGGCTTTTGGCGTAAAAAAGACCATAGAGCCTGAAAGGGTTCAGGAGTGTGAGACCTGCGGCGGTACAGGTACGAAGCCGGGCAGCGGTCCTTCGACATGCCAAAAATGCGGCGGCTCGGGTCAGATTGAATACAAACAGCGCACACCATTTGGACAGTTTGTAAATGTAAGAACCTGTGATGCTTGCGGAGGAGAAGGCAGGGTTGTAACCGACCCGTGCAGAACGTGTAAGGGGACGGGCAGGGTAAAGAAGAGGTCAAATCTTGAAATAAACATACCTGCGGGAATTGATGACGGACAGACAATATCACTACGCAATGAAGGCGAACCGGGTATGAGGGGAGGGCCGCCGGGTGACCTTTATGTTACTGTGAGTGTCAGAGAGCATGCGCTTTTTGAAAGAAAGGGCAACGATGTTATTTGTGATATACCCATAACTTTTGTGCAGGGAGCGCTTGGAAGCGAAATAGAGGTTCCTACACTTGACGGCAAGGTAAGATACAGCATCCCTGAAGGAACGCAGACCGGCTCAGTATTCAGGCTGAAGGGGAAAGGGATACCTGACCTGCGTGGCTCTGGAAGAGGAGACCAGTATGTGAGAGTAAGCATAGAGGTTCCCACAAGGCTTAACGAAAAGCAGAAGAGCCTGCTTAAGGAGTTTGCAGAGATAAGCGGCGATGAATATCATCAGCAGAGGAAAGGTTTCTTTGACAAAATGAAGGAAGCTTTGGGGATGTAGCAGTATGTGAAATGAGGTAGTAAGCGGATAGGAGAGTATTCATGCAGTGGTATGAGACAAACCTTAGTGTTCCCTGTAAGGCATGCGACATTGTTTCTGAAATGCTGATCTCCCTTGGAGCCGGTGGAACTGTTATCGGTAATGAGGACGATTCAAATATAACAGTAAAGGCATATTTCCCAGACAGCTTATACCTTGAGGTTTTAAAAAGTGAAATTGAAGACAGGATGCAAAGAATTCAGGAATATATCAGTGGTGAATGGTGTTTGGAAATATCCACAATAAATCAAGAGGATTGGGCAGAAGGCTTCAAGAAGCACTTTCGCCCTTTTTTTTTAACCGACAGTATTGTTATAAGGCCTACATGGCATGATTACAAGGTGTGCGGAAATGAAAAGGTTATTGTACTTGACCCGGGTATGGCATTTGGAACCGGACTGCATGAGACCACCAGGATGTGTGCAAGTCTTATGGAAATGCACCTTAAGAGGGGAGACCGTTTTGCCGACATCGGGTGTGGAAGCGGCATACTTTCACTGATAGCAGTGCTACTTGGGGCATCAAGAGTTGATGCTGTTGATATTGATGAAGCTGCAGTTGAAGCGGCACGGCAAAATCTCAGGCACAACGATGCACAGGCATGCGTTAAAAAGGGCGGTATAGAATGTCTTAACGGTATATATGACATTATTGCAGCAAACATAACTGCTGATGTTCTTACCGGTATGCCGGCAATGATTTCCCGATTTACTGATAAGGGCGGAAAAGTAATACTTTCCGGTATCATAAGGGACAGGGAACATGATGTAGAAAATTCTTTTTGCCGGCCTGGTTTTGTATCGGCAGGCAGGATGACTATGGGTGAATGGGTGGCAATGGTTTTTATATGGGAAGGTTCTTCGTAAACAAAGAAAATATAAATGGAACATATGCCGAAATCCATGGAGAAGATGTAAAGCATATCAGGGACGTGCTCCGGATGAAATCCGGCAATCGGATTGCGTTATGTGACGGCATGTCTACAGATTACCTTGCAGAAATAACCGGGTCCGGCACTGAAAGTATAAAACTGAGGATACTTAAGAAGCAGAAAAACTTATGCGAGCCGCCTGTAAACATAGTTCTTTTTCAGGCCGTACCCAAAATGGACAGAATGGAGCTTGTCATACAAAAGGGTGTGGAACTGGGTATATCGGCAGTGTGTCCAATGATTACAAGGTATACAGTTGTAAGGCCTGGTGCCGGGAGCATTGAAAGAAAACTTGGCAGGTGGAGAAGGAAAGCCCTTGAGGCTGCAAAACAGAGTAACAGGGGTGTTGTTCCGGAAATATGGAACCCTATGTATTTCAGGGAGGTACTTCAAAGGGCCGCCGATTTTGATAAGGCTTTGATGCCATGTACACGCGAGAAGGCAACTTCATTAAAAAAAGCTGTTACGGGACTTGATGCCAGGAAATTATGTATACTGATAGGCCCCGAGGGGGGTTTTTCTGATGAAGAGGCTGGCAACGCCAAAAAAAACGGCATTACCCCAGTTACTTTGGGGCCAAGGATTCTCAGGTCTGAAACGGCAGGTCTTGCTGTTACAGCTGCAGTCATGTATGAGCTGGGAGGGTTGGGGTGAAAAACGAAGTAAAACAGAGGTATTACAAAAAAGAAAACAAAAATCTGATAAATCCCTTTCATATAAGATAATATGTGTTATAATGATTTCAAAGCACGTCTTAAAAATATTGGAATATTGAAGAGGAATGGTAGCAGTATGATTTACAGTATGACGGGATACGGAAGAGGAGAATCCGGCAGCGGCTCAAGAAGGTTTATTGTTGAGATAAAAAGCCTGAATCACAGGTATTGTGACGTACATATAAGACTTCCCAGGCAGTTTTTCTTCCTTGAGGAAACAGCAAGGAAAGAGTTGAAGCAGAAAATAACAAGAGGAAAGATTGACATATATGTAACATACGAGGACATGGGAGATGAGACAAGGAAGGTTCTTACTGATACTGTGCTTGCAGGGATGTATGCAGATGCCTGCAGAACCTTGAAGGATGAATTTGGTTTAAAGGATGATATATCGGTATCACTTGTGGCCGGATTTCCGGATGTTCTGAGGACCAGGGAAGCAGAGGAAGATGATGAGACAAAAACGATTTTTATGGAGGCAGTTACCCAGGCTATAGATTCTCTTATGAGCATGAGACGCTCTGAGGGACACCGTCTGAAGAAAGATATTGCTCATAAGGCCTCATTGATTTCTAAAGTCATAACGGATATTGAAGACAAGGCTTCCACAGTTGTACAGGAATACAGGGAGAAGCTAAGGAGCAGGATAAAGGAGCTGCTTGAGCAGCAGACTATAGATGAGAACAGGCTTGAAACTGAATGTGCATATATGGCGGACAGGTGTAGTATAGAAGAGGAACTGGTAAGGCTAAAAAGCCATGTCCGGCAGATTGAAGATACACTTGATGCCCAAGGGCCTGCTGGTAGAAGGCTGGATTTTCTGACACAGGAGATGAACAGGGAAGCCAATACAATAGGATCCAAGTCAAATTGCCTTGAAATCACAAAAGGAGCAGTTGAGCTTAAATGCCATATTGACAATATAAAGGAGCAGGTACAAAATATTGAGTAAAAAAGGAGGTTTTTGCTGTGAAACTGATTAATATCGGATTCGGAAATATAGTGTCTGCTAACAGACTGGTCGCAATAGTCAGTCCTGAATCAGCACCCATAAAAAGAATAATCCAGGAAGCCAGGGACAGAGGTATGCTGATTGATGCAACCTATGGAAGGAGAACCAGAGCCGTCATTATTACAGACAGTGACCACATAGTCCTGTCTGCGGTGCAGCCGGAAACAGTTGCACACAGGCTGAACCTCAAAGATTCGGTATCAGTGGACGAGGAGGAAATAATTGGCGAGTAGAAAGAAGCTGATAAATACCGGGCTGATTGTTGTTGTGTCAGGTCCTGCCGGATGCGGAAAGGGCTCAGTGCTGCAGAAGCTTGTCAGCAGAAACAGGGATGTAAGGCTTTCTGTTTCTGCCACCACAAGGAGCCCGAGGCATGGAGAAAAGGATGGACAGCATTACCATTTCAAGACTGAAACAGAGTTTAAGGAAATGATAAGGACAGAAAGACTGGTTGAATGGGTGGAATTCTGTGGTAATTACTACGGCACTCCTGATGATGAGGTATCCTCTCACCTTACAACAGGCTGTGATGTTATCCTTGAAATTGAAGTTGAGGGATCGTCCAGGATAAGGGACAAATATCCCGGAAGTGTGCATATATTCATAGTACCGCCTGGATTTGAGGAACTTAGAAGACGACTTCAAAAAAGGGGCTCGGAAAACTGCAGAGAAATTGAAAGCCGGCTTGAGCGTGCTATGGTTGAAATGGAGCATGCATCACGTTATGATTACATAGTTGTCAATAAAAACATTGACAGTGCTGTAACTGATATAGAATGTATCCTGCGTGCTGAAAAGCTTAAGCCGCAGAGGAGTGCTCACATATTAGGAGATTTCAAAAATACGCAGTATGGAGGGATGAAAAGTTGATTGACCCGCCGATTGCTTCACTTATGGAAAAAGTGGACAGTAAATACACACTTGTTGTTGAAACTGCAAAAAGAGCCAGGCAGCTGGCAGAAGGTGCGGAAAGCTTAGTTTCATGCAACAGCGAAAAACCTGTTACAATTGCTATTAACGAAATAAACAGGGGCAAAATTCATTATGAAAGAAAGAAGGCAGGGATAAAATAGCAGTGGAGGTAGTAAGGCTATGTATTCTATTGACAAAATCGTATCACTTTGCAAAAAAAGAGGGTTTGTATTCCCGGGGTCGGATATTTATGGAGGGCTGGCAAATGCCTGGGATTATGGTCCGCTGGGGGTAGAACTCAAAAACAATGTAAAAAAGGCATGGTGGAAAAAGTTTATTCAGGAAAGCCGATACAACGTGGGGGTGGACTGTGCGATTTTGATGAATCCCAGGGTCTGGGAGGCATCAGGACATACAGATTCTTTTAATGACCCATTGATAGACTGCAGAAAATGCAAGGCAAGGCACCGTGCGGACCAGCTCATCGAAGAATGGTGCAAAAAGAGCGGCAGACAGGCTTCAGTTGAGGATATGGATAACTGTGAACTGGTTGAGTTTATTGAGAATAATGGAATCACCTGTCCCGGTTGCGATGGGACCGATTTTACAGATATAAGGCACTTCAATCTTATGTTCAGGACCTGGCAGGGAGTGACTGAGGACTCTTCTTCTGAGATATACCTGAGACCTGAAACCGCCCAGGGAATATTTGTAAATTTCAGGAACGTGCAGCGAACAACCAGAAAAAAGATACCTTTTGGCATAGGACAGGTGGGTAAGGCTTTCAGGAATGAAATTACCCCCGGGAACTTTATTTTTCGCACAAGGGAATTCGAACAGATGGAGCTTGAATTCTTTTGTGAACCGGGTCAGGATTTAAAGTGGTTTTCATACTGGAAGGATTTTTGCAGCAAGTGGCTTTTTGACCTCGGTATTAAAAAGGAAAACTTGAAATACAGAGATCACAGTGACGAGGAGCTTTGTCATTACAGCAATGCCACAACCGATATTGAATACAGGTTTCCGTTCGGATGGGGCGAACTCTGGGGAATAGCGGACCGCACGGATTATGACTTAAAACAGCATATGGAGCACTCCGGACAGGACCTTTCATATTTTGATCCTGGCACCGGTGAAAAATACATACCTTTTTGTATAGAACCTTCTCTGGGAGCCGACAGGATGACACTTGCATTTTTATGTGATGCATATGATGAGGAGGAGGTTGACGGTGACACAAGGACCGTACTTCACCTGCACCCGGCACTTGCTCCAATAAAAATTGCAATTTTACCACTTTCCAGGAAGCTGGGAGAAAAAGCATATCAGGTTTATGAAAAGCTTGCGGCACATTTTAACTGCGAGTACGATGAAACAGGAAGCATAGGAAAGAGGTATAGGAGACAGGATGAAACAGGAACCCCGTATTGCGTAACATTTGATTTTGATTCACTTGAAGATGGATGTGTAACGATACGTGAGAGAGACAGCATGGCTCAGGTAAGGACAGGCATAGACGGGCTTGCAGGCTATTTCAGGGACAAGTTTGTTTTTTAAGAATTCTCACAGGGTTAAAAACAAACCCCTGTGTATTCAGATGTATACAATGTACAATCAGGCTGTTGAAGGTTCATCAGGTACTGTGTTATAATTATTGGCGGTTTGAAGAAAATATTACCCTGGAGGCAAAGGGTTTACAAAACTAATCGGGAGGGTTTTAAAATATGGCTAAATATGTTTACAGGTTTTCGGAAGGCAATGCAGGCATGAGGGATCTGCTTGGGGGCAAGGGAGCAAACCTGGCTGAAATGACAAATCTGGGACTTCCTGTTCCAAGAGGTTTTACAATAACTACTGAAGCATGTATAAGGTATTACAGGGACGGTAAGACTATCACTCCTGAAATAAAAGACGAAATACATAATGTACTGTCAGATGTTGAAAAGCAGATAGGAAAGAAATTCGGGGATAAAAACAACCCGCTTCTTGTTTCTGTGCGCTCGGGAGCGAAGGCTTCTATGCCGGGTATGATGGATACAATTTTAAATCTGGGTCTGAATGATGAGGTTGTTGAAGGGCTTGCCCGGCTGACAGGCAATGACAGGTTTGCATTTGACAGCTACAGAAGGTTCATACAGATGTTCAGCGATGTGGTTATGAACATAGAGAAATCCAGGTTTGAGAGAATATTAGACAGTGTAAAGGAGCAGAAAGGGGCACAGTTTGATACCGATCTTTCCGCCGATGACCTTAAGGAAGTTGTGAACAGGTATAAGGAATTGTACAAAAAGGAGAAAGGTAAAGGCTTTCCGCAGGAACCAAGAGAACAGCTTATGGAAGCCGTTAAGGCTGTTTTTCGTTCATGGGACAACCCCCGGGCGATAGTATACAGAAGAATAAATGATATACCTTCGGACTGGGGAACAGCTGTTAATGTGCAGGAAATGGTTTACGGCAATATGGGAGAAGATTCGGGTACGGGTGTCGCTTTTACGAGAGACCCTTCAACGGGTGAAAAAAAGCTTTACGGCGAGTTTCTTATGAATGCCCAGGGAGAAGATGTTGTTGCAGGTATCAGAACACCTCAGTCAATAGAACAGCTTAAGGGAAACAACCCTGAGGTGTACGAGCAGTTTGTCAGGATTGCAGATACACTTGAGAATCATTACAGGGATATGCAGGACATGGAGTTTACCATTGAGAGAAGCAGGCTTTTCATGCTGCAGACAAGAAACGGCAAGAGAACTGCGAATGCTGCCCTGAAAATAGCTGTTGATCTTGTCGGTGAAGGAATGATAAACAGGGAGGAAGCAGTTACGAAGGTAGAGCCAAAACAACTGGACACGCTGCTACACCCCGCTTTTGACCAAAATGAGATAAGAAGGGCAACACCAATAGCAAAGGGCCTTCCTGCCTCTCCCGGTGCAGCTACAGGGAAGATATACTTTGAGGCGGAGGAAGCTGCAAAAGCAAACAGCAGCGGAGAAAAGGTGATACTGGTCAGGCAGGAGACATCACCGGAGGATATTGAGGGCATGCATGCATCCCAGGGCGTACTTACAGCCAGGGGAGGAATGACATCGCATGCAGCAGTTGTTGCCAGGGGTATGGGCAAATGCTGTGTGGCAGGCTGCGGTGATATAAAGATAAATGAAGGGCAAAAATATTTTGTTGACAAAAACGGGAAGAGGTTTAATGAAGGAGACTGGTTATCGCTTGACGGCTCTACAGGCAAGGTATACGGTGAAAAAATTGCAACAACTAAGCCCGAAATGTCAGGGGATTTTAATACAATAATGGAGTGGGCCGATGATATAAGACGGCTAAAGGTTAGAACCAATGCAGACACTCCACAGGATGCAGCCCAGGCTGTGAATTTCGGAGCGGAAGGGATAGGACTGTGTCGTACCGAGCATATGTTTTTTGAATCGGACAGGATTATGGCAATGAGGGAGATGATTGTATCAACCACTCTGGAGCAGAGAAAGAAAGCTCTTGAAAAGCTGCTTCCAATGCAGAGGAGTGATTTTGAAGCACTTTATATTGAGATGAAGGGGATGCCTGTAACCATCAGGCTGCTGGACCCTCCCCTGCATGAATTCCTGCCCCAGGACGAAGAGGATATCAGGTCTCTTGCAGAAAAGCTGGGCACAACGTTTGAAGAGCTTAGAGGTATTGTATCAGACCTTGAGGAGTTCAATCCCATGCTGGGTCACAGGGGATGCAGGCTTGCGGTTACATATCCCGAAATTGCCAGGATGCAGACACGTGCTATTATTGAGGCTGCTGTTAATGTCAAAAGCAAGGGATTGAGTGTTATACCGGAGATAATGGTACCACTTATAGGAGAGAAAAAGGAGCTTGCATACATCAAGCAGATAATTACTGAAACAGCTGATGCTATCATCAGCGAAAAGGGAGTCAGGCTTGAGTACAAGGTAGGAACCATGATTGAGATACCCAGGGCGGCTCTTACCGCTGACGAGATAGCAAAGGAGGCTGAGTTCTTTTCATTCGGCACCAATGATCTGACCCAGATGACATTCGGATTCAGCCGGGATGACTCCGGTAAATTCCTTGAGGATTACTACAGCAAAAAGATATATGAGTCTGATCCCTTCCAGAGGCTGGACAAACCCGGAGTGGGGAAACTGGTTGAAATAGCCGTAAAACTGGGAAGAGATTCAAGACCTGATATTAAGCTGGGTGTTTGCGGAGAGCACGGCGGGGATCCGTCTTCAATAGAGTTCTGTGAAACAGTGGGACTTGATTATGTCTCCTGTTCGCCGTTCAGGGTTCCTATTGCCAGGCTGGCTGCAGCACATGCGGTATTGAAAAACAGGGGATAGGCTAATGTTTTTTAAATATGCTAAAGGATGAACCGTTTTGGTTCATCCTTTATTCGTAAACAGCAAAAAAACTATTTTCCCTCTATATTATTGAAGGCCTTAACAAGTTTTGACTTCTTTCTTGATGCTGTATTCTTATGCATCACCTTCTTCGATGCGGCCTGGTCAATCAGTTTTACTGCGTCTCTTAATTGCTTTTCAGCATCTTCACTGCCCTCAGAGGCAGCATTCAGTGCTTTTTTAACTGCGGTTCTGAGTTCTGATTTAAGTGATGCATTTCTCAGAGTTCTTTCCCTGCCGACCCTGACCCTTTTTACAGCAGACTTTATATTGGGCAACCGGTTCACCTCCTGACAGTGCCTGTAATCGCAAAACATATTCTAACATGTACGTTTTAGAATTGCAAGCGGTTTTAGCCAGTTGACTTTTTGCGTTGAACTTGTTACTTGTATATGTACCATATGTATTGATTGAGCCTGTCCCGGAGTATTTAAGAATAGATATGAAAAAAAAGAAAAGAACTGCAGATGACACAATGGATGTTTGCTGATTTTATTGGAGTTTCAATAAAAACAGTGGAAGCTTGGGAATGTGGCACAAGAAAACCTACCGGTTCAGCAAAAGATAAAGTAGCGATAAAATTAATGAAAAAGAAGCAAAAATATTACAGTACTTAAATAAGATGGAGATGCTTGTTGTCAAGGGCACTCCGGAAACAAACAAATGACCTAGCGAAAGATAGAGGAATTTTGAGAGAATGGCAGTAAACTAACGTAATTGCATGTCCAGTTTTATCAGGACAGACCACTTGGATGAAGTAGTTGCTTAGAACTGTGTGTTACAGTTGGAATATATAAGATGGTATAAGTTAATGTCAAACATTGCATTTGATTTTTTGACAGATAGTTTGTTGTTACTGGATAAATATTTACCAATTGATATATGTTTATTGATTAAATAACATTTGACAAAGCTGGGCGTTGACCTGTAGTATTTGGAACAGAGACCGATATACTATAACAGGGAGGAGTGATAGGATGAGCAAGAATAACAATCAGCCAACATATAAGCGACAACGCTTTCTACTAGCTTTTTTACGTCAAATGCAGGACGATGTGACCTCTACTGACTTGCAAAAGTTAGTGTTCCTACACACAATTAAGGAAGAATCGGAATTTTACAAGTTTATTCCATATAAATACGGACCATATTCATTTCAGCTTGCTAAGGATGTAGATATCCTTCATAGAGACGGGTATGTGTCCATTAAAAGCAATCCAGAAAGCACTCGGATTAAGGCAGTTGGTGAATATCTGCAAAAAGACTCATTTCAGATTGCATCCGAACGAGGTAACAATCTTATTCGTAAAGCATATCGCGAATATCCATACTACGCAATTAACAGCGAAATTACAGGTAGGCTGTTTAACGGAGAGGAATTGAAGCGATTCAATAATGGAAGACAAGCCTACGTCCAGACTGAGCAAGTTTTGTTCACGATAGGCTATGAAGGCAAAAACATTGAAGAATTTATTAATATCTTGATTCAGAACGACATTCGATTGTTGTGCGATGTTCGTAAAAATCCTTTAAGCCGCAAATTCGGGTTTTCCAAAAGCAAACTCAAACACATTACTGGAACAGTAGGCATTAAGTATGTTCATATCCCGGACCTTGGTATTGAGTCGAATAAACGAAAGTCTCTTGAAGCGATCCAGGACTATAAATGCCTGTTTAGTTATTATACAAAGAAGCTTCCAAACCTTACGCCGTCGCTTGAACAGGTTTTTTCGCTATTACGTTCCAAGGTACGAATTGTTCTGATGTGCTATGAAAAAGAGCCAGAAATGTGCCATCGGCACGTTATCAGGAATTACATTACAAATACACATACAGTAAGGAGCGTAGATTTATAATGCCAGATAAGAAGAGAATCTACATTGTCGTAAAGACATATCCAACGATCTCAAAAGAGTATTCAGAACTTGTCTGTACGGCAGGTATCCTTGAGGATGGCTCGTGGATTCGCCTCTACCCGGTTCCGTTTAGGAAGCTTGATTTTGACCAGAAATATCCAAAGCACACATGGATTGAGATTGAGGTAGCACGTAACACTAAAGATTTTCGCCATGAAACATATCGTCCAAACCTATCCACCATATCTGTTGAAGCAAAACCTACTAAAGCTGATTGGGATGAAAGGCGCAGAGTTATTTTCAAGAACAAGAAGGTTTATACAAACCTTAAAGAGCTAATCGACAAGGCAAAATCAGATGGGACTTCCCTTGCTATATTTAAACCAACGAAAGTTGTTGATTTTATTATTGAGGGCGTCGAGCGAGACTGGGACCCAAACAAGCTCGCAATCATAAAACGACTGTCACAACAGTTGAACTTATTCCAAACCCCAGAGGAGATTGCAGAAGAATTCAAGGTTGTCCCCAAAGTGCCGTACAAGTTTTCCTATAGATTAGAAGACGATTCAGGTAGGCAGTCCACAATGATGATTGAGGACTGGGAAATAGGAATGTTATACTTTAACTGCTTGAAAAGGGCAAATGGTAATGAAAACGTGGCTATATCCAAGGTTAAGGAGAAATACTTTGATTACTTTATTACGCGAGACCTTCACTTCTTCCTTGGCACCACAAAGCAGTTCCATAACGTCGCACCCAACCCATTTATTATAGTCGGTGCATTCTATCCGCCGATGCCCTTACCTCACCAGCAGATGAGTATTTTTGATTTGCAGGGAAAGGGTACATATTATCAGGAATGATACGTCAGTGTATTGAAGAAAATACCACTCTGCTATGGACCATGAAGAATATAATAAAAAGTATGATAAACTTGTAACAAGATACGAAAAGCTAAAGATAGGCTGGGGAAGGTTTAGAATAAATGTGATAGTTATATAGTTTAATTTTAGTAAGATATGTGGTTTTAAGATGGTTTGATTTATTGGGAAAGTCATATAGGTAGCAAAGGAGGATTAAATGATTAAAGAATTACGAAATATAGCTAATAAACATGGTTTGCAGTTTTATGCAACGTGGGGGATCGAAGGTGGAAGTGGCTGGATTTAGTATAAACAAGAGGATGATCAAAAATTTTAACAAAAATAATTTATGATATAAGTAAATGCAGGCAGAATGGTGAGGAGTAGATTATCAGGAAACTATAAACATTTGGATACTTATGCAATGAAGATGTACCGGGACCAATTCTTTACAAATCTAATATCGTTGTCTAAAATTTTATCTATCAAATCAAATACTGGACCTTTTACCACTAGTAGTATTAAAGGACATCTGCGGTTTGTGCCAGAGTATAGGGAGGGATGAATTGGGGGTATACTACATGAAAAAGGGAAGGGTGATTATATGTCTGAATTAAATGTAGTTACTGACCTTGCTCTGGAAGCAAGAGAAATGGTAAGAGAGAAGGCTGCAAGGCAAAAGGCTGCTGAAGGGGATTTGGATGATGGTCTTGAGGTGCAGACCGAAGGCAGTGATGATATAAAAGTCACAAGGGTCAGGATAGTGTCTCCCGTGGGTGAGAAGAAGATAGGAAAACCCATGGGGAATTACATAACAATAGAAGTACCGGGTATAAAGCACAACGACAGGGACTTATATGAGGATACCTGCAGGGCATTGGCAAGGGAGTTCATGGAAGTTATACAGCTTGGGAAGGATTCAACGATTCTGGTTGTAGGCCTGGGAAACAGGGATGTAACTCCTGATTCTCTGGGGCCCAGGGTTGTAAGCAGGCTTATGGTTACAAGGCATATGCTTGAGTATGTGCCCGAGCAGGTTGATGAGGGAGTAAGGCCAGTGTGTGCAGTTGCCCCGGGTGTACTGGGGACAACAGGAATTGAAACAGGAGAGATAATAAGGGGTATCATTGACCGTGTAAAGCCTGATTTAGTCATAGCTATAGATTCACTTGCATCCAGAAAGATGGACAGAGTGAATACTACCATACAGCTGGCCGACACAGGCATAGCACCAGGGTCGGGCGTTGGGAACAGGCGCATGGAACTGACCAAAGGCACACTGGGCATTCCCGTAATAGCGATCGGCGTTCCAACTGTGGTAGATGCTGCAACAATGGCCAATGATGCTATAGACCTGGTTCTTGATGAAATGATAAAACAGTCCGGTGAGGACAGCAGCTTTTATGCCAGGCTGAAGAACATGGACAGCAGTCAGAAGTATCAGATGATTAAAAAGGTATTGGACCCGTATACAGGAAATATAATTGTGACACCCAAGGAAATAGACGAGGTGGTTGAAAGAATATCCAGGGCTATTGCAAATGGCCTTAACATCTCTCTGCATGATAATATCGGTTTAAAAGATGTAGACAGGTTTTTAAACTGAAACAAAAATGATATAATGAATCCGCCAAAAAAATGCTGTAACTGGAGGATATCATGGCGGAAAGTATTGAGAACAGGATTGAAAGACTTCGTAAGCTTGTAAGCCACCATGACAGGAAATACCATGTTGAGGACAGCCCGGAGATAAGCGATGAGCAATACGACAGGCTCTACAGTGAACTGGAAAGGCTTGAAGAGGAAAGACCCGACCTTGTAACACACGACTCACCTACACAGCGCATAGGAGGCAAGTCCCTTGATGCGTTTGAAAAGGTTATTCATGACATACCAATGCAAAGCCTGCAGGATGTGTTCAGCAAGGCAGAACTCAAGGCTTTTCACAACAGGGTTGTAAATGCGGCAGGAGATGTGGAGTATGTTGTTGAAAGAAAGATAGACGGATTGTCTGTGTCACTGGAATACCGCAATGGTCTTTTTGAAGTTGGTTCTACCAGGGGTGACGGGGTTACGGGTGAGAATGTGACACAGAACCTTAGAACCATAAAATCAATACCCCTGAGGCTCCCGGAGACAATTTCGCTGCTTGAGGTAAGGGCAGAGGTTTTCATGTCAAAGAAGGAGTTTGCCAGACTCAACAGGCTGCAGGAGGAGAAGGGAGAAAAAGTGTTTGCCAATCCCAGGAATGCTGCTGCGGGCTCTCTGAGACAATTGGATTCTGCTGTTACAGCAAAGAGAAACCTTGATGCCTTTGTATTCAATATCCAGAGAATAGAGGGCAAGAAGTTTCTAACTCATTCTGAGACCCTTGAGTTTCTAAAAGAACAAGGCTTTAAGGTAATACCGGATTACAGGATTTGCAGCAGCATGGAAGAAGTGCTGGATGAAATCGAGAGCATAGAGAAGAACAGATTTGGTTATCCGTTTGAAATAGATGGTGCGGTTATAAAGGTCAATTCTATACCCGTAAGAGAAAAACTTGGAAGTACTGCAAAGAATCCAAGGTGGGCGGTTGCATTCAAGTATCCTGCAGAGCGCAGGCAGACAACTATAAGAAACATATATATAAATGTGGGACGCACAGGGGTGCTTACACCGAATGCTATACTTGAACCTGTAAGACTTGCCGGAACTACTGTGGGCAAGGCTACACTGCATAACATGGATTACATAGACCACAAGGACATACGTATCGGCGATACTGTGTGGGTGCAAAAAGCAGGAGACATAATACCCGAGGTTGTAGAGGTTGACTTGTCAAAGAGGACAGGAAAAGAGCAGAGATTCCGGATGCATGATACCTGTCCTGAATGTGGTGCTGCTGTCATAAGGGAGCAGGGAGAGGCTGCTTACAGGTGTACCGGCATAGACTGTCCCGCACAGCTTCTGCGAAGCATTATACATTTTTCGTCAAGGGATGCGATGAATATCGAGGGACTTGGACCTGCTGTTATTGAAATGCTGCTTGGAAATGGGCTTATAAAGGGTGTTGCGGACTTGTATTATCTCAGGGATAAAAGTGAAGAGCTTGAGAGGCTTGAACGCATGGGTGAGAAGTCTGCTGCAAACCTGCTAAATTCCATTGACCGTTCACGCAGCAATGATATCGACCGCCTTATTTTTGGACTTGGAATCAGGCATATAGGGCACAGAGCCGCAAGACTCCTTGCTGACAGGTTTGTTGAAATGGACGAGTTGATGAAAGCACAAGAGGAAGATATAGAAAACATTGAAGAATTTGGGCATAAGATGGCAGAAAGCGTGGTTACGTTTTTTTGTCAGGAAAACAATAAGGATATGATTGCAAGACTTAAGGATGCAGGTGTCAGTATGCAAAGCCTCAGGAAGGAACAAAAAAAAGAAAGAACACTTGAAGGGCTTGTTTTTGTACTTACAGGCACACTACCCACATATACAAGGAGTCAGGCAAAGCAGATTATTGAAAGCCTTGGAGGAAGGATTTCGGGGAGCGTGTCGGGCAGGACCGACTATGTTGTTGCAGGAGATGACCCTGGTAGCAAGCTGGACAAAGCAGTACAGCTTGGCATCAACATAATAGATGAGGCTGAACTTGGCAGATTGACTGGCAGAGCCTGACTTATGATTTGTTCTTTTTCTGAATTTTGGCCCATGTGTCCCTCAGCGTAACTGTACGGTTGAATACTGGTTTGGACTTGTGAGAATTCTTATCTGCACAGAAGTATCCCAGCCTGAAAAACTGATACCTGCTTTCAGGTTCAGCGTTACAAAGGTCGGGTTCCGCCTTGCAGTTTTCAAGAACTTCAAGTGAATCCTGATTGATGTTATCGGTGAAATCCCCTTCTGATTCAGCATCGCAAGGGTTTTCCCTGTCGAATAAACGGTCATACAGTCTTACCTGTATGCTGCAGGCATGGGAAGCGGATACCCAGTGGATTGTTCCCTTTACCTTGCGCCCGTCTGGAGAGGAACCGCCCCGGGTTTCCGGGTCATAAGTGCAAATAAGACCGGTTATTTCAGAGTTTTCATCCCTGATAACACCCGTGCACTTTATAAAGTAGGCATTTTTAAGTCTTACTTCCTTGCCTGGAGAAAGGCGGAAGAATCTTTTTGGCGGGTCTTCCATGAAGTCACTTTGCTCAATATACAGCTCCTTTGAGAAGGGAACCTTTCTGACACCTGCAGAACTGTCCTCGGGGTTATTCTCAATTTCAAAGAATTCCTCTTTGCCTTCCGGGTAATTTTCCAGGATTACTTTGAGCGGTCTTGATACCACCATAACCCTTCGGGCCTTCATGTTAAGATCATCCCTGATACAGTGTTCCAGAAGTGCAATATCCACCGTGCTGAATGTCTTGGCTACTCCTATTCTGTTACAGAAGTCCCTTATAGCTCCAGGTGTATAACCAAGCCTGCGCAGCCCCGATATGCTAGGCATTCTAGGGTCATCCCAGCTTTCCACAAACCCGCCTTCCACAAGCTTTAAAAGCATCCTCTTGCTCATAATGGTATAAGACAGGTTCAGACGTGCAAACTCTATCTGCCTGGGAGGATTAGGTATCTCCAGTTTTTCAAGATACCATTCATACAGGGGCCTGTGATCCTCAAACTCAATCGAGCATAATGAGTGAGTAATACCCTCAATTGCGTCCGAAAGAGGATGGGCGAAATCATACATAGGATATATGCACCATTTGCTTCCTGTCCTGTGATGGTTGCTGTGCTGTATGCGGTATATGACCGGATCTCTCAAATTTAAATTGGGCGATGACATGTCAATTTTAGCTCTGAGGACTCTTTCTCCGTTACTGTATTTTCCGTTTCTCATGTTCCTGAAAAGAAACATATTTTCATCAGTAGACCGGTTTCTGTATGGGCTTTCCGTGCCGGGCTCCGTCAGTGTTCCCCTGTATTCGCGAATTCTTTCAGCATCCAGGTCGCATACATATGCTAAACCCTTTTCTATAAGCTGTTCCGCATACATGTATAGCCTGTCAAAGTAGTCGGAAGCAAAGAACAGGCGGTCGCCCCAGTCAAAACCGAGCCACCTTATATCTTCCTTTATTGATTCTACATACCTGCTTTCTTCCCTGCTGGGGTTTGTATCATCAAACCTTAGGTTGCATAGCCCTGCGTTTGCGGCTGCTATGCCAAAGTTAATGCATACAGCTTTTGCATGCCCTATGTGAAGATATCCGTTAGGTTCGGGAGGAAATCTGGTATGTACGCTGTCATACCTGCCGCTTTCCAGGTCGCCGTTTATTATATCCTGTATGAAGCCGGTGTAAGAATTACTGCCATTTTCCATGTAAGTCATGCCTCCTTAAGTCTGTCAATACTCTTTTGCAGTCTGTTAATTGTTTCATGCCTGCCCAGTATATCCGCTATCTCTATTGCCCCGCCTGGAGTTACCTTTTTACCTGAAATGGCAATGCGAAGCGGCCAAAGCAGCTGGCCGTTCTTGATGCCCAATCTTTGTGCAAGCCCCAGCATGCTCTTATGTATTGCATCAGCTTCCCATTTTTTCAGCTGCTTTAGCTCTTCAAGTGCAGCATTAAGGCTTTCAAAAGAGGTTTTTTCATCCGTTTTCATCCTTTTGTGCCTGAAGAGTGAAAGCTCATAGTCAGGCATGGATTCAATAAAATCAGTATTTTCAGGTATTTCCGAGAGAACCTCTGTCCTTTTATGCAGAAGCCCACTGAGTTTTTTTAGGTCAATTGATTCAGACTTAACTGATTCCAGTATATATGGATGCGATAGCATGAAGAATTCCCCGGATGTCTTTTTCCTTATATATTCTCCGTTCATCCATTTAAGCTTTTCGATATCAAAAACAGCAGGGGACTTGCTTATTCCCTTTATATCAAAAGCTTTTTCCAATTCACTGAGTGTGAAAAACTCCCTTTCATCACCAGGGCTCCAACCAAGCAATGCTACATAATTCACAACTGCTTCAGGAAGATAACCCATGGATACGAGGTCTTCAAATGACGGGTCACCGGCCCTTTTACTTAGCTTTCCCCCATCCTTTCTGTTAATAAGGGGGAGGTGTATGTATACCGGCACATCCCACCCGAACGCATTATAAAGAAGATTGTACTTGGGTGTTGAGGTAAGGTACTCACTTCCCCTTACCACATGTGTTATCCTCATAAGGTGGTCATCCACGACATTTGCAAAATTGTATGTGGGCATTTTATCAGATTTTATAAGTATCTGATCATCCAGTTCACTGTTGTTGATAGTGATTTTCCCAAAGACAGTATCCATAAAGCTGGTGCTTCCTGTACGGGGCATTTTCTGGCGGATAACATACTGCTCGCCTGAGTCTATCCTGTTTTTAACTTCTGATTCGGACAGAGAAATACAGCGACCGTCATACCGGTGGGTTATACCCTCTTCCTGATGCTTTTTTTTGAGTTGTTCAAGCCTTTTTAGCGAGCAGAAGCAGCAGTATGCCTTTCCTGTGTTTACCAGCTCCCAGGCATGTTTTATGTATATGTCTTTTCTCTGACTCTGTACATAGGGCCCGTATTCACCACCGGTATCAGGCCCTTCATCATGTTTTATTCCCGCCAGCTCAAGGGATTTGAAAATGGCATCTACAGCACCTTCAACATGGCGGCTGCGGTCTGTATCCTCAATTCTTAGTATGAATTGCCCATCGTATGACCTGGCAACAAGGTATTCATACAGTGCCGTCCTCAGATTACCTATATGCATGTAGCCTGTAGGGCTTGGTGCAAATCTTGTTCGTACTTTCTTTGACATATGCCACAGTCCTTTTTTACAGATTCATTATTGCCATGATTATAATATCTTAATCCTGCTGCGTCAAATCTAAGACCGGGAAAAAGCTAATCCCAGTACATTAGCTTTAGTAACATGTTAATCAGTTTCATCTGTTCTTCAACTTCATACCGGGACAATACATTATACCTTTTTGGCTTCATGCCTCTTGACTCAAGCGTCCATAAAAATGCTTTAAACCTGGGATATCTTCCAACACTCTCCTGCATGGAGGCTAACAGATCACATGATTTCATAAAGGTCAGGGAGTCCTTTGTTCTTTCCTCTTCCAGCCTGTGAATATCTGCAAGCAAAGAAACGGGCTCTGTAATCCTGTACCTGAACTGTGTTTTTAAGCTGTTATTATGATATATGTTTGTATAGTTCTTAAGACTTTCACAGAAAACCCTGTACATCGTATCTCTCCCAGAACAACTCCAGATTCTTAACAAAAGCTTTTTTTTTCGATTCGTAAAGGTCCTTCCTTTGAAGCACCTCATTAATTATATCGTTAATCAGTTTCCTGTCACAATCCCTTAGCAAAATATCCATGTCTTCAATATCCTTTGGTTCCATACGGATTATTTTACTTACAACTATATCCTCTCTTGCCAATATGTAAATCTCAAGGTATCTGAATTCGTTCAACCTTCGTGCTCTCTCCCTGTATGAAGGAGAGAGTATAGTGCTTTCATATTCAAGCATGTCGAAATCGTTAAGATACCTTAATACAGCTCCAAGTCTTGAAGGATAGTTCAAATCAATGAAATCAAAATCCCTGGTAGCTCTTTCGGTATATCTTCCCAGAATACATGCTGACCCGCCCATGAAATAAATCGGGAAGGAATCGACATCCAATGCCTTCGCAACCTTTTCCATATCCCCAATTATTTTTTTTGCCGCATTATAGTCATCCATGCTATTATTATACAATATATCCGACTGTTTTTGGAGGTATTAATCGTGAAACAGCAGATTAGAGAAGCTGATTTGTATATTCCGGTACGTTCATATTTAAAGGAACAGGGTTTTGATGTGAAGGGTGAGGTTGGAAACTGCGATGTAGCTGCAGTTAGGGATGGTCATGTGGTAATAGTGGAAATGAAAAAGAGGCTTAACCTTGAGGTCATTCTGCAGGCTGCCTTGCGTCAGCAGCTGACAGATGACGTATATATAGCTGTTTCTAAAAAGTATAGTTTGATGGGAACACAAAGGTGGAAAAAAATATGCCATTTGCTCAGAAGGCTTGAACTTGGGCTTCTTCTTGTAACAATCAAAGGTGGTTCGTACAGGGTTGAAATGGTAATCGCACCTGAATCATTTGACCGGATGAAAAGCAGAAACAGCAAAAAGAAAAAAAGGGAGCAGCTTGTGAGAGAGTTTTCATACAGGCACGGGGATTACAACATGGGAGGGGTTACAGGAAGAAAGATAGTAACAGCTTACCGTGAAAAGGCAATACATATTGCAGCTGTTTTAAAAGAACATCAGCCATTGAGTATTTCACAGCTTAAGGAAAGGGGAACAAACAAAAAAAGTACCGCCGGTATACTGCAGAAGAACTATTATGGCTGGTTTGAAAGGGTTTCCAGGGGTGTATACAGACTAAGCAGCTATGGCAGGAAAGAGCTGGAGAACTTCAAGGAACTGGTAGAGTTCTACAGCGACTATATTGGGGAGGGTGAATGAATTAACGTAGTTTTCCCTATGTCATTTGAGTCTGGCAGAGGATGAATCTTAAAATAGTACCATTTAACTTGAATAATTACACACATGCTGTTTTTGGGTGTTGTATAATGTCTACAGTACGAAAAGCTTATGGGAGTGAATATTTTGGAACGGATAATAAGGGTGCATGTTGACGGAAAGACAGTTGTATTAAAGGCTCAAAAGGGTATAAACTTGCTGGATTACCTTCAAGACAACTCATTTGACATATCATCTCCATGCGGAGGCAATGGTAAGTGCGGCAAATGCCGCATAAAGGTTCGAGGCATAAAGACCGGAGCATCAGAAAATGAAAAGAGGCTTTTAGGTGAGGAAGCGTTTGATAAAGGCTATCGCCTGGCATGTCTTGTAGACATAGAAAGCGATCTGGATGTATATATAGATAGTAATATGGTAAAGGCAAGTATTGTTGCTGCAGGGAAGGCAAGAGCCGTAAAACTCGAGCCTGCTGTGACTAAGGAGCACATTAAGCTTAAACCGCCTTCGCTTGAAAGCCAGTCATCCGATCTGGAGAGAATTGAAGAAGCAGCATCAGCCAGGTGTGACTATTCGCTCGAGTTCCTCAGAGGACTTACCGGGATACTCAAGGAGAAAGACTATGATATTACACTGGTAAAGCATGAGGATACTGTAATGGCTGTTGAGCCGGGAGATACCGAAGACAGCATTTATGGTATTGCAGTTGATATAGGCACGACAACCATTGCGGCATATCTCTATGACCTGAATACCGGGGAGAGAAAGGGTGTAGACTCAGCTTTAAACCCGCAGAAAGCGTTTGGTGCGGATGTTATTTCAAGGATAGACTATGCAACTGAATCCGCAGAGAATGAAGCAAGGATGCACGAAAGGGTTGTTAAGGCGGTTAATGAACTTGCTGTAGAGCTCTGTAAATCATGCGATGTGAAAAAAGACAGGATATATCTTGCTGTGTTTGCAGGAAACACCACAATGATGCATTTCCTCACAAGACTGCCTTCCGGGGGGATTGCGGTTTCGCCGTTCATACCTGTTACAACGGAGATGCACAGCTTTTATGCCCGTGACCTTGGTGTTAATATCAATATGCATGCACGAGCAACCATATTGCCGTGTGTTGCGGGGTATATTGGTGCGGATACTGTTGCAGCTGTTTTGTCCAGTGGAATGTATTCTGTAAAAGAGAACAGCCTCCTTATAGATATTGGGACAAACGGTGAGATAGTATATGGCGGGATAGATGGTCTGTATGCGTGTTCCACCGCAGCAGGACCGGCTTTTGAGGGCGCAAACATAAGGCATGGTACTGCCGGCATAAGCGGGGCTGTGGATACGGTATCGTACAAGGGCAGGCTTGTATATACTACGATAGATAATATAGAACCAGCAGGGATATGCGGTTCCGGTCTGGTGGATGCTGTTGCTGTGTTGCTGGAACAGGGAGTTATAGATGAGACGGGCAGGATAATGGCACCGGAAGAGTGTGAGAGACTGCCGGATGACCTGATGGACAGAATAATTGAAATTGATGGTGCTGCTGCATTCAGGATAGCAGATAGAAAGGATAAAGAAGATATAATTCTGACCCAAAGGGACATAAGAGAGCTGCAGAATGCAAAGGCGGCAATTGCAGCCGGTATAGCCACACTTGTAAGACGTGCCGGCAAAGGTTTTGAAGATATAAAAAAAATATACCTGGCCGGCGGATTCGGAAGTCATCTTAATGTCGACAGTGCAGTGAAAATTGGGCTGATACCTGTACAATTGAAAAGCAAGGTGGAGTCCATCGGGAATGCGGCAGGAGAGGGAGCTGTCGAAACCCTGCTTTCCAGGCAAATGATGAAGCAGGCAGTACATATAAAGGGTAAAATGGAATATATAGAGCTTTCAGGCTCACCTGAGTTTGTAAATGAATATATTAATTGTATGCTTTTCGACGAAAATTATAGATTAAGTAGGACTACTGATGCATGAATACAAAGCACAACACATATTTTCACAAGGGAGTATTTTACATGAACAGGACACTAAACGAAATCAATGCAAAAAATCCCGGGTTAAGAATTTACAGTACCCGTAGCAGTAAAATGGACGGGTATGGTAGAGTGCTGCATATGGCTCCATGTCATGTATATGATAATGAAGGTTTCAAGGTATCTGTTATACTTCCCAGAGAAACAAACCAGGCATTGGGCTTCTTTCCTGATGGAACAGGTGAAAGCAGATTGCTCAAGGGCAAAAACAAGTGGGTATTGGGAAATTTGAATCAGGAACTGTATTATCCCGCAATACTTGGTGAACCTATAAATCTGAATGTGCTGGAACAAATTGAAACAGGAAAAGATTGATTGATAAATGAAAGCTGCAGTTGTATATAACAGTAATGATATAAGAGTAGGTACTAGTTAGCAATAGATAAGATATTTATTTTTTATTACTCAAATCATAATCCTATGATATAATACTATGACGTGGTATTTAATAATACAGTACCATGTTTCCTGCCTTTTTGCGGGTGGGACCGGGAGGAGTTTAATTGTTTTCTATGGAACGGCGAAAAAAGAAATGCAAATACTGCGGAGAGACTTTTGACGGGTTCAGTTCAAGATGTCCGTACTGCGGCAGTCTTCTTAGCGGAAAGAACAAAAACATCAAGATTGAGGGTGAAGGGTTTGTTTTGGTTGGAGAAGATACAGATACTAAGGCCGGACGTAAAGGTAATAAGGCGCAGTCAGGAGATATTGGCAATGCAATGAAGGTTTTCCTTTCTATCGTGTGTGCGGCTGTAC
>CAYYGK010000005.1:0-6574 GCA_964471145.1 uncultured Eubacteriales bacterium
TTGGCATACCAGGCATAAAATGGGAACCGGATGAATACGATGTAAGCTCTGACGCTAAAGAACTGCTTGCCATGATTAATGGTGAGCGAAAGCTCTTTAAAAATATCCCCCTCAATACCAACCTGTGTTATTCAAATCCTGAAGCCAGAAGACGCCTGGTGGACTGTATAGTTGAATATATTGAATGCAACAGGCATATAGACATGCTTCATTTCTGGCTTGCAGATGAAATGAATAACCACTGTGAATGTCAAAACTGCCAGGATACCCTTCCTTCTGATTTCTATGTAATGATTATGAATCAGCTGGACAATGAACTTACAAAAAAAGGCATTGATACAAAAATAGTTTTCCTTGCCTATGAGGATCTCCTGTGGGCTCCACGCAAAAACCAGATTCTAAATCCGGACCGCTTTATTCTTTTGTTTGCTCCAATAACACGCACATACAGCAAGCCCTATGAAACAGATACCCGGGGAGCTAAAAAACTGCCCTATAGACGAAACAAAATTGTATTACCGGCTGGCATCAAAGAAAACATCGCATATCTCAAGGACTGGCAGAAAATGTTTTCAGGTGACACCATCGCATACGAATACCATTTTATGTGGGACCACTATCATGATCCGGGATATTTCAGCATTGCCCGCATCTTAAGCACTGACATTAAAAAACTCAAAAGTCTTGGCATTAACGGTATGATAAGCGACCAGACACAGAGAGCCTTTTTCCCCACAGGACTGGGTATGTATATAATGGGAAAAACACTGTGGGATGACAGTGTTGATTTTAGTGAAGCAGCATCAAAATACTTTAATAAGGCATTTGGTGCTGACGGAAAGCTGTGTATGGAATATATGAATAAACTGTCATGTTTATTTGACCCTGAATACATGAGGGGAGAAAAAAGAGTTTCCAATACAAAAAAATTAAGGGATTTCAACCTTTGGAATATTGAAGGAGACGGTGTGCGTACAGACCCAGGTATACCATTAAGACTTGCAAAAATACCAGGTGTTGTAGATAAATTCAGGTGTATAATAGAAAAAAATATTTCGCACCCTGATAAATGCATCAGAAAATCCTGGGAATATCTGCGTTATCATGCTGACATTGTAGATTTGCTCTCTAATGCCCTTCTGGCCAGAGAAACAGGGCAGATACAGAAGACAAAAGACCTCTGGTCAAAGACACTTGATATGGTTGAAAGATACGAGGATATGGTTCAGCCGGTTTTTGACACATATGAATTTGCGTTTACACTTGAAAACAAATTTAAACAAGTATAAAGGCAGGTTTAATTTATGTACTGTGAAAAGCTCATTATTGATTTCCCAAAGCACTTCCCCTTTGCCATAACAAAGGGCAGGTATTCTAACAACAATGAAAACGCTTTAAACAATCTTCATTATCATAACTTTGTGGAGATTTGCCACTTCACTGACGGATACGGTAAAATCAGATGCAGGAACGGTTTATGCAGTATACAGCCCGGGGATATATTTGTGTTTAACAATATGGAAAAACACAGCATGGATGCATATGGTGATTTTAATATTGTGCTTTTGCAGTTCTCTCCGGGTTTTATATATTTGGATGGTTCTTTCGAACCGGAATACATGAAAGTGTTTTGCTGTAAGGAAATGGTCGATACAAACCGTATTGCCGCCGATGAGCCATACAGCAGGGAAATATCCGGTGTCATAATGGAAATCAGCAGGGAATGGAGCAACAGGGAAGAAGGATATAAAATGGTTGTAAAGTCCCTCCTGGCAAAAGTCCTTGTTCTTCTTTTAAGGCATTACAGACTGTGTGAAAAAATCAGGGGCAGTGCGGATGAAACTTTTCTAAGGTCTTTTCGCAGAATCAGGAACGTGCTGGAGTATATAAATGAAAATTTCCACAGGGAAATCAGTCTTGATAAGCTCGCAGGTATAGCTAATATGCATAGGAATTATCTATGCACCTGTTTTCATAATGTAATGAATATGAGTTTGTTTGATTATATTATAAAATTGAGAATAAATATGTGCTGCAGCCTGTTGCTTCAAACTGACAAGCCTATAACGGAAATCAGCCAGGAATGCGGTTTCAACACAATATCGCATTTCAATGTGCAGTTTAAAAAAATTCATGGTATGACTCCAGGTAAATACAGAAAACAAAACTCCGGCATGTTCAGCAGTCATCTTCTGCCGTTGCAGGATGAAAAAGAATAACTTGTACATACATCTTCATTTTTTACGTATTCGCCCTTCATATTAAGGATAATTACTTATGCCTGTTTATCATTTCCAGGCTGCTCTCAACTATCTTTTTTCCGGCATCCTCCTCAAGGTTTGCTGAATCGGAAAACCTCGGTTCATATCCTCCATTGGCAAAAGCACCTCTGGTTGGAATATAGCCGCATTCTACACCATTAGAAAGTTCTGCTATCATATTAAATACCCTTGGAGATCTTTTTTTCAGCTCAAGACCAAATTCAACAAACATCTCTCCAGGCCATCCCGTTATTGCCATCTCTTCTGTACAAACTATCTGAATTTCAACAGATATGTCATTTTGCTTCATTTGACTCAATGAAACAATCCGTTGTGCATATGCCTCCTCAGTATAATTAACACCCTTATCTACATAGCCCCCTTCTTTTCCTTCCTTTAGCAGTTCATTGGCCCATCTTATCTCATCTGAAGAAGGTTTTCTTAAATTGAATTCTGAATATTGAGTCAAAATACCAAGGGTTTTTAAAGATACCTCTCCATCGGGATTATTAAGAATTTTCATGGTTTCAAAAGCCAGCATTCTTCCGAACTTTTTATAATACACCCTGTTATCATATGTTTCAGGGTTGTTAATATCATAATGATTAATATTGCCGCATGCACCCGTAATGAACATGCATACCGCACTGTTTCCAAGGAATTTTTTAATATTCGTGCTTATCTCTCCAGGATAGTCTGCGCAATACCCTGTACCCCCTACTGTATCAAGGTGACATGAAAAATTAACAACAATACCTATAGGATTTCCATCAGTACCCTGTATTTTTAGCACAGCAAGCGATTCATCAACCGGCCCTTCCGGTTTCAATATGTCAGTGTCACCTGGAGATGGATTTGTACTGACTTTTCCACCTTTCATATAATAACGCCTGTTAAACGCCAGACCGCCTATACTGCCTGTTCCATAGCTTAAGACGGCACTTTTTCTTTTTTTGTATGCCATTATTACTGCATCTGCAGCTTTTTTTATCAGCCAGGGCAGGTATTCTTTGTCATGAAAAGGCCCTGCAGTATGGCAGTGTGTTGCTGTAACCATTATGCATTCGCGCGGTATACCGGTAAAACTGTTTACCCTTTCCCTTATTCCATCCACAAGCATTTTTGTAGTACCAATAGCATCCAGTGCAACTATTGCTGCAGTGTCTTTTCCGTTATCAAGCACCAGGGCCTTTGCAAACAACCCGTCCACTACTTCGGATGCCTGCCTCTTTTGAAAATATCCCGGTATCATTAGTCCAAGGGGTGGTGTTATTTCAATTTCATACATGCCGCATTTATTCATATTCTCTGCCTCCTTAGATTACATTGGTTTTTTTTCAAGACATATCCTGGCACCGTTTGCCTTGTAATAAGTAAATTCAGTTACCGCCTGTACACAATAATTGGATTGTTCTTCTGATTTTTTATATTCTATCTTTTTGGTGCATGTTCTTGCGCCAGAGGGTTTAAGGCTATAAATTACAGCTGATTCAAGTCCCCTTAATCCATGTATAATAAGGGTTATTCTTATGCTTTCTTTCATCCCTGTGAATTTCCCTGATGCCGGTTCAATAATTACATTGACTGTATTGTCCTTATACTGTGTTGTTACATCTATTGTCTGGTATTCCCCATCGCAATAAGAAAGACTTATTCCATCGTCATTATAAAGTGTAAATCCCGTCTCCTCCTCTGAGGGATATATGTGCAGCTGCAGCTCATCCTCATTAAATTCTGCAATATTTCCACACAAAGGCCACATGGGTAAGATTGCACCTGATCTTACAAACAGGGGTATAATAGTAATATCCGCCTTATATTTAATAGATTCACCGCCTTCTAAAGTTTCTCCGGTCCAAAAGTCTGTCCATTCTCCCTCGGGAAGATATATATCCCTTATTGAAGTAAGGTCATTACTTTTACTTTCCTCATAAACCGGTGCAACCATCAGGTAGTCTCCCAAAAAATACTGGTAGTCATTTACATATGACTCTTTGTCACAAGGATACTCAAGGAACATGGCCCTCATGACTGGTATACCTGTCCTGGCAGCATAATGGGCATAGCTGTATATATATGGCAGCAATCGGTATCTCAATTTTATAAATTTCTTTATTATGACTTGCGCCCTTTTACCAAATGACCAGGGTTCATTGTCACTTCCGTGTGCCCTTGACAATGGTGCAAGCAGTCCCCACTGAAAGGATCTTATATAAAACTCCTCTGTTGTGCCTTTGCATCTTGCAAAGCCTCCCACATCAGGAGACCAGAAAGGAATTCCTGCAAGTCCTGCAGCCTGGCCTGCCTTAATTAACACACGTGTACCTGAAAAATCGGCAAACTGATCCCCTCCCCATGTACAGGGGTATCTGCCGCTGCCGGTAAAACCTGTCCTTGCCCAGACAATAACCCTTTCATCAGGACGCTCTTTCTGAAGTATGTCATATGTCACCCTGGCAAAATACAAGGGATACAAATTGTGAAACTCATGTCCTTGTCTGCCATCTGCATTTTTAGAATTTGACGGCAGTTCATAGCCGTCACCCCCGTCAATCTTGAACACATCCACACCAATGTCAATAAGGGGTTTTAGTATATCTCTCCTCCATCTGACAGCATCCGGATTGGTAAAATCTATAATTCCTGAATCTATTCCCATCCACCAGTATGTCTTTAGGCTGTTACCATTTTCATCTTTTAAAAGGTAACCCTTTTGGCTGCATTCATTGTAATGGCACGAATTACTGTTTACAAACGGTGAGGTCCACAGGCTTAGGCGAATATTGTTTTCCTTTAAATATTTTAATAACCTTTTGGGATCGGGATACCTTTTTTTGCTCCATTTTATATCCGTCACCTTATCAAGCCAATGCGGGTCTATATGCAGAACATCAACCGGAATTTCTTCCTCCTTGAATTTTTCCATTCTATTAATCAGTTCATACTGAGTCTTTCTCGCAGTAATTGACTGCCAGTAACCAAATGCCCATCCTGGAGGCAGTTTGGGCCTGCCCGTTATTGCAGTGAAAGAAGACACTATCTTCTTTGGATCGGGACCGTATATAATAAAATAATCCAGTTTCCCACCCATTGCCCAGACAAGCGCTTTGTCTTTGTACAAGTTTCCCATATCAAATACAGAATGGTAAGAATTGTTTAAATACAAACCGTATCCACCAGTACTTATATAAAAGGGTACGGGTATGTCGCATTTTACAAAATCATGACTGACCCAGATGTATTCACGCCTGCCTCTTTTGTCCATTGTGGGAGTTGAATTCTCCCCCAGTCCAAATATATGTTCCTGCTCCATCAGTTCAATGTTTAATCCTGCAACTCCATCTGACAATATCTCAGTGCTGTTAAAAAAAGGTTTCTTGTTTTTGTCATAAACCCTGATTCCAAAGCTGTCCTTGTATAAATCCACTGTTATCCCATTACAATGGACTGAGTATTTTTCTTCTTTCTCAACAACATTATATTGTCTGCAGGGGTTTAAGTTCTGTTTGAGTCCTTCAAGACAGATGTCATCTGCAAGCGGGTTCAAGATTTGTTCGCAATCATTCTCATAAGTAATTCTGATTATGTTATCCTGCCACATGATTATTCTGACATTCAATCCTGATGAGAGCATTATGCCCAGTCCGTATTCCGTATTATCAATGCTCATTATCCTGCCGGCAGTATTCGTATCCATAATATCTATATTTCCGGGCAGCATATCCTTTAACTTCTGTTTTTCCCCCGGCTTTATTTTTTCCAGCCCATTCATGTCAGGCCAGATATAAAGCGTGTCATCCTTTATTATTAGTGCAATTAGTGAATTGTCCGATTTATTAATGAGCTCTGAAGGCACCAGGTATTTTGTCTCCACGCACGAGTTTATGTTGCTTCCTATAAGCGTTCCATTCAAATAAAATTCCACTTCCCGCAAATAATGCATATACCCAAAATCAAACAGCAAATAACTACACTTACTATCCTGCATAATATCCGGACAATCAAATACTGTCCTGAACCATTTTACTTTTTGATCCCTGACCGAACCAAAGCTTCCCTGGGCCATGTCCAGTTCAAAATTTTTAATTTTGCGGTCCACCACCTTACGCTCTCTTAAAGTAAGGCAATTCATATCATTACTGTTACCATCAATCCATTTATTTTTTATCCTCACAGCATTTTACCTCCGATTAGCCTGAATCTCTATTCAGTATGTTTTCCCCAACTCACAACCTGGCTTTCATGTGGCTTGAGCACAGTTGAGAATACCCCGTTCTTTATTTGTGTATTTGTACAGGTCCATAAGTCTTTGA
>CAYYGK010000005.1:6584-9297 GCA_964471145.1 uncultured Eubacteriales bacterium
CATTTGCCGCTGAATGAATTCAAACGATTCTACCGCTTGTTGACAGGTCCATAAGTCTTTGACCTTATCGGGTGTTTCATAATCGTACTCTTTGAATGAGAAGTATTTTGTCTCAGTTTCTTCATTCCAGTTTATTATAGTCAGCCTGAATTCGTTTTCAAGCTCCTGCAGCCATAAAGACGCCCGCTCCCCTGCACATAAATCAAGGGGTTTTGCAGAAATGCCGTAGGGTACCAGGCTGCTTTTAAGAAGCTTTTTACCTTCTGTATTCAGCCTTGATATCCTGTCTCCCAGAAAAACACATCCTCCCGACATATTTACTATATTTGTCCATGTCTTTGCCTCAATATCTTTAAATACCGGTCCCCGCCTCCATCTTGGAGGTTCAGGATTATGTGCATTGGGGTTGAGCACGTTTGTTACCTTTTCTGTTGATGTATCATCTCCTCTTACAACCAGAAAATCAGGGTCAATGGTAAAAATACGGTTATTAAACCAATACCTTGTCTGCAGTGTATCAATAACCCACTCAACGTGTGACCACTGGTTGTGAATATCTACACCTATACGCGCCGAATCCACATATCCGGGGCCTATCTCAGCAGGATATCCGCACCCCGCTATATGGCTCTTATCTGTCACGCACTGTCTTATTACTGTAAGCAGATGCCTGTATACATCGTATACTCCCATTTCTCCGCAATGGAATCCAACAGCCTTCAACAGACAGCTCATATAGTCTATCTTGAAATACCGGTAACCTTTCTTATAAAGACCGGTGAAAATTCCTCTGATAAACTCCTCTCCTTCCGGGTGTGTTGGATCCACCATAAAAAAATCCTTCATCTCATCGCAATACTGTGGATCTCCATACTCATTCCTTACAAGTATTTGATCATTTCTGAGTGCTGTTTTTGAAAGATGGTATACCATAAGGGGTGCGGTCCATATACCCGGTATGAAACCCGCTTTTCTAATTTCTGCTGCCATTTTTTTGATCCCGCCGGGGAACCTGTAATTTGCGTTCCATTCCCCCCAGTTGTGTTCCCAGCCGTCATCAACTACAATATATTCTATATGTTTTGACAACAGGGGATCTTCTGATATTGCATTCATATTCTCAACAATATCATCATATGAAACGGATGAAAAATAATAATCCCATGAATTCCAGCCAACCAACGGCTTTTTTTCAGGCCTGATGCCTGGAATATGTTGTGAATAGGCTTCCAATGAATCATAAATTCTTTTGGCGGAGCATATCCATGTCACCTCGGAAGCAAGCTCCTTTTTGGTACTAAAACCCTTTGTGAAAAAAGTTCTGCTGTTAATTACAAGGGTATCGATGCATGTGTTTTCAATAAGATACAAATGCCTGTTCTGCTGGGGTATTATTGTTCCTGCAAAAAGGCATGCATCCTTCTCATCCCTGTAAACACATCTCATTATGTTGTCTGACCTGTTTTCATCGTTGATTTCATTTACGTCATTGATATGTCTTTTAAAGACATTCATGCAGTAGTTTAACACATGCAGGTCTGACACATTCCCTTGTTCCTGCCTGTATTGAATAATCAGGTTATCCATATAACTGCAGTGTAGGCTGTACCTGCTTTCCGCTTCGAGTTTGACCAGATAGCCGCCCATCCACGGAGTAAACTCCCAAAAAATATTAATATCTCTCCAGCTGCCTGTGAATAGTACTTTACCTCCCTCAAGCATCCTTACAACAGGGTCGAATTTTTCCGCTTCAAGCTTTACATAGCCGTTATCCAGCTCAATCCGAAATGAAAGTCCACATATTCCCTGACCGGTCTTTCTATAAATTTCCTTCAAGGCAAGTTCAGCTTCCACATTCATTTATTTCTCCTTTCCGGGGTAACTCAACGTTCCTGAATGATACCCACAAAGCACATGAAAATGAGCAGCTCCGGGATGTCAAGCCGGACGCCGCTCATCCACTTACTAAAGATCATTTGTTAATTGTCAAGCGCTTCATTCATCTCATCTATCAGATTATCAAGCCCTTTTGCCTTCTCAGCCTCTATATATGCGTTCCACATATCTACAGGGTCATTATCAGAAAGCATTATCATAACGACCTGATCCTCCCATGAACATGTATACTTTTCCATGGCTGGTACCTTTGTATACATTGCCTTGTAATTAACATCCGGGGCTTGTGTCGTATGCAGAAATTCCTTCCATTCCTTGTTTTTCCCAAGTACTATGGGATTCACGGCAGGATCAACAAAATTAATATTGAAGCACCCAAGGTCAGATAAATAGGTGTTTATCGGGTAAAATTCCTCAAGGGATTTATAATTGCCGTTTTCGTCTTTTTCCCTGGTAATTACAACTTTGTCTCCCTCCATCTCATAATCCTTGCCTTCCATCCCCAGCTTCTTAAGCATGGTATATTCAGGACTTATCATATAATCGATTAGTGCAAGAATTCTGTCCAGCTTTGTATCATCCACCTGTGCGTTTACCAAAGTTGATGAATAGTAATTCGGGAATGCATAATGATAGTGTTTACCATCCTGTGC
Source organism: uncultured Eubacteriales bacterium (assembly GCA_964471145.1). Lineage (GTDB taxonomy): Bacteria > Bacillota > Clostridia > Acetivibrionales > STF1-152 > CAYYGK01. The sequence goes on from CAYYGK010000005.1 coordinate 9,134, forward strand.
GGCAGGTGTGGTAAGTACTTTTACGTTGTCTGAAAAACTCGGGTCAGGATATAGCTTCACCCAGTTTTCATATGTTGCATTGATGTCACCTATAGAACCTCCCCTGATATATGAGGCAACCTTGCCGTTTATGAACCTGTCCCTTGCCTCATCCCCCTTGAAAG
>CAYYGK010000005.1:9307-30590 GCA_964471145.1 uncultured Eubacteriales bacterium
GTAGCAAAGGCCATATCAAGTACTCCTTCTGTCACAAGCCTTCTCATATAGACAATATAGTCTTCCATTCTTGATGACATTAAAGCCGGAATCCATTTCCCGCCTTCCTGTATCCAATGGAAGCCGCCTGTTGCAGGAGTGGGTAAAGCGGGATTAAAGAACAACAGGGGATACTTTACAAGATAATCCTGTCTTACGGCAGACAAAGCAGGGGTGTCATCATTCCCGTTTTCATCAGGGTCTCCTTCTGTTAAATCCTTCATCAACTGCAGGAATTCATCCGCATTTGCAGGGTCAGTATTCCACCCCATCTTCTTCATCCAGTCAGCCCTTATAATTATGGCCCTGTTGTCTATATATTGTTCTGAAATGTCATACATCAGTCTGGGAATAAAATATTGTTTTCCATCAATTGCCGAACCCTCTACATCGGGCAGTGACATTACTTTTTCAAGATTTGGGTATTTGCTTAAATCCGACGGAATGGCTTTTAGCAGTCCACCATTCACCCAGTTAACAAAAGTACCTGAAGCCTCCTGGTCAGTTATGAACGCATCCGGAAGCATGCCTCCTGCTGCCCATACATTAATCTTATCATTAAAATCATCCCATGTAACACCAATCGGTTTTATGGACATATTGAAGTCATCCATAATTTTTTCAAATATCTGGTCAGAATCATCGGTATTCATAGCTGCTTCCAGGTCCCAAAGAGCAAGAGAAATCTCAACATGTTCCTTGAAAGGTTCTTCTTCCTTGTTGTCTTTGGTTGTTGTTTTATCATTTTTGACCTTTTCAGTTGTAGTTTGACCATTTTCAGTGGACCCGTCCGTTTTCTTATCGCAGGCAGTTATTATGCTGCATACCAAAAACAGTACAAGCAATAGTGATACAAATCTTTTAATCTTCATGAATATTCCTCCAATCGTTTAATAGATATTCTTTTCATCCATAAATCTGTTCTCATTATTCTGCCTTATCACCTCACTAACAGCATATTTTCATTATATCACCAAATCCCCCCTTTCCTCTCAGGCACAAATTATTATCCAGCTTCCACCTGTACTTGAAACGTAAGTACTATAAGTTACCCCTTTAGTGAACCCAGCATTATACCCTTGGTAAAATACTTTTGTACAAAGGGGTATACTACAACTATTGGTACTGAACTCACTACTACCACAGCCATTCTCACTGATTTTGCGGAAACCGGATTCTTGTTTGTCAGTACCGCCTGCGCAAGCGCACCTCCCATGCTTTCCAGCCTTGCCAATTCAACAGTTATTTTTCTCAGTAGTATAACAAGAGGCTGCAGTCTTGATGAGCTTATGAACAAAAGCGGTGTCCACCAGTCGTTCCATCTGTCCACAGCATAAAACAACCCGATTGTTGCAATTATCGGCGAACTAATGGGAATAACCAGTCTCAACAATATATATATATCATTTGCACCATCTATTTTGGCTGATTCCTCTATGCTCACCGGAAATGACAGAAAATAGTTCTTCATAATTATCAAGTATATTGTGGATACGGCTCCGCTTATGATAAGAACGGGCAGCTTGTTTATAAGTCCCAGCCATTTAACCTGGAGAAAATATGGAATCATTCCCCCGTTAAAAAACATTGTGAATATTATGAGTTTCATAATGATATTCCTGCCCGGCACTCCCTGTTTTGACAGGGCGTAGGCTGCAGTCACCGTACAAAACATGCTCAGGGCAACCCCCAGAACCACCACCAGCACAGACACCCCGAATGCTCTGACCAGACTGTCATCAAGGAATATCAGCTTATATGATAAAATGTCAAACGATGTGGGCAGTAAATACATAGGGTTTTTTATAAGCTCTTTTGCTTCAGCAAAGGAAGCTATTATAACATGGTAAAAGGGAAAGATAGTAATAAAAGCTATTACACCCAGTACTGCTACTATTATCATATCTGCCGGACCTGTTTTACCTAAACTTGAAAATTTCCTTTTTTGAGACATAAACGCTCCTTTACAGTATTCCCTGTTTTCCAGCGAGTTTAGCAATGCGATCGGCTAAAACCAGCATTACAAGGTTTATTATCGAATTGAAAAGCCCTACTGCACTCGATAAACTATAATTAACACCCTGCTTGAAAGTCGTTCTATAAATATATGTATCAACTATGTCCCCCACAATATAAACAGTAGAATTGTACATGTTAAATACCTGGTCAAAGTTTCCATTTCTGAGGAAATTGCCTATGTTAAGGAGAAGAAGAATAACAATTGTATTTGATATACCTGGCAGTGTAATATATACGAGCTGCTGCATCCGGTTTGCCCCGTCGACATAGGCTGCCTGGTATTGCTCAGGGTCTATACTGGCCAGTGCAGCCATGTATATTATTGTACTCCAGCCGGCCTCTTTCCATAGTGAAGTAATATACAGTATTGGCCTGAACAGTGAGGGAGAGGTAAGGAACGGCACAGGTTCCCCCCCAAGGGCTATCAGCACGTTGTTAATAACTCCATCAGAAAGGAGTATCGTATTAAGGATACCAACTACGAGTACCCATGATAAAAAATGAGGAAAAGTGTATACCGTCTGATAAAAACGCTTGAGTTTATTGTTTCTCAACTCATTCATCATAAGTGCAAGTATTATTGGTATGGGAAATTCAATAACCAGCCTGCCAAAACTTATAATGACAGTATTCCTGAATGCTGACCAAAAATCATTAATGCCGAACAGCTGTTCAAAATATGTGAATCCCACCCACGGAGACTGAAAAATGCTCTTATTATATTGAAACTCCCTGAATGCAAGTGTAGCGCCATACATTGGCATATAGTTGAACAGGAAAAAATATATCAGAGCAGCAAACATCATTATATAGAAATACCTATAGTATGATATTTTTTTTACAAGTCTCATAGTATTTAAATGTCTGTTTTTAGCATTTTCTTCAGGCATACCATCCATAATCAGAATCCTTTCCACAAGTGCGGGTTGATGTTGCTGTTATATATTAAAATATCATCATTTTCTAAACTGGTGTATGGAATATCATTTTGTCCTTTATGTAATTTGCTTTAATTGATAGTTGTGGTTTAACTGTGTTATAATCAATACAGCCCCTGAGAGCGGACTTCTTTCCGGAGGTTTAATACTATGAATGTATTTACCAGACTTAAAATTCGTACTCAGCTTTTGATACTTGCAGTATCTGTAATATTGATAATGCTTTCAATAATTTTTATTTACTATTCAAGAATATCTGAAAACTTAAGCTCAAGAAACATTGCATATACAAGTGAGATAATAAACCAGACCAAGGAGGTTATTGAATCCAACTGCTCTCAATTTGATATGATTCTGTTACACATTGCTTCAATGGACCTGGTCCAGGAATTCCTGTCAAGTACACAATCATATAATCTTAAGTCCATTGAATATGACAAGGATTTAAAGAGTTTTGCAATAAACATAATGAACTACAACTCATCAATACTTGATATTATTATACTTGGAGAAGACGGAAGCCATTTTGACCTGTATGGTAAATACAGGTATGCAGAAGGGTTACAGGAAAAAATTGATACAGCGAATAAAACATACTACAGTGAAATGATGCCTTATGTTTATGGAGATATTACCTACAGCAGTATTACTGCAGGAATAGGCATCTACTCGGTAAAACAGGGAAAAAATATCGGTAAACGGATTGGCACTGCGGCAATAGTGATAAATATGCCCTCTCTTGTTCCCAAAATGAATGAGGTAGAAAAAAAACAAATGACCAATTACTATCTGCTTGATCGAAGCGGCCTGGTTTACTACAGCAATGACACCAGGGCTGCTGGCAGACAACTGTCAATAAGCAGCATTCATAAGACAAAGAATATTTCATATTCTGATGAGAAAATCATTGTAAACAAAAATGACTGTATTATTAATTCAAAAGAGATTTCCTATATCAATGGCAGAATTACGAGCGTTACACCCAGGGATGAAATCCTTTCTGATATTGGGCTCATAAGGAAACAGGCGCTTTTTATGTTTTTAGCCGGTATACTTATCCTCATTTTTCCTTTTACTCTTATAATAAAAAATATCATCCTGCCATTAAACAAGTTTATAGTCTTTATGAAACAACTTGGAAAGGGAAACTTTACAGGTTTGAAAAAAAGAATTGTTCTTGACGGTTACGCTGAAATCAGTATTATGGCAGAGAGCTTCAACAGGATGCTTGACGAGATACAAAATCTCACCAAAAACCTGCTTGAAACTACAAAAAACCTCTATGAATCCAAGCTAAGACAGAAGCATTCGGAACTGGCTTTTTTGCGGAGCCAGATAAACCCTCATTTCCTGTATAACACATTGGAATCCATAAAGGGAATGGCTCTTGTGAAAGGTGCAGATGAAATATGGGAAATGACCAGGGCATTAGGACTTGTTTTCAGGTATTGTGTCAAGGGAGATAATATGGTATTACTGTCAGACGAACTTGAAGTTGTAAAATCATATATCAGAATACAGCAAATACGTTTTTCAAATCGTTTTGAAGTAATATACCGTGTTACCTCTGATGCATTGAATACGGTCATCCCAAAGATGATACTGCAGCCAATAGTTGAAAATGCCATATATCATGGGCTTGAACCTCTAAAAAACGGAGGGCGTCTTTTAATAGAAGGAGATATCAATCATAAAAAAGATCTGGTGATACATGTCAAGGATGACGGGCCGGGTATGCACAGGAAGATACTGAATAAACTATACACACGGCTCAATGAAACACCCAGGGAATACATCTGTAGTGAAAACAATTTAACAGGCATTGGCATCATCAATGTTAATAACAGGATAAAACTTTTGTATGGTAACCAATATGGACTTGATTTATATAGTGAGATGCATAAGGGCACAGAAGTAACAATCACCATTCCCGGTTCATTTACCAAACATAATGCTAAAAAAGAAGAGGGGGCATCCAATGATGTATAGTGTAGTTATTGCTGATGACGAAAACTGGATTATTGAAGGGCTCAAAAGAAGCATAAACTGGGAAGAGCTGGGATACAAGGTTACAGGTCAGGCAAACGATGGTTTGGATGCATACAAAATGGTATCTCTGACGACACCGGATGTTGCATTCATTGACATAAGAATGCCGGGTATGAATGGGCTTGAACTAATAAAAAAAACAAGGCAGGACGGTCTTGATATTAATTTTGTAGTCATAAGCGGCTATGCAGAGTTTGAATATGCCAAAAAAGCCCTTGATTACGGAGCTGCAGGTTATTGTCTGAAGCCTTTTAATGAATCTGAAATACAGAGTTTGCTCTGCAAAATAAAGGAATCACTTGAAAGAAAGGAACTGCTAAGAGAAATTGAACTTCCTGAACTGTTTGAAAGTACTGAAGAGGATGATCCCGTTAAGTTTGATGCTCTTAAAAACATACTTGCACAACACGGGATTGATATGCGCACAGGGAAAAAGCTGTTTGTAGTTGTTACAGCAGGTGAAGGCATTCTGATGTTTCCGGAGGGAACAAACTATATAAGTTTCAAGGTGGGCTTCAATAAAAGGGCATATTTGATGCAGTACACCAATGATTCATACATATATTCAGCTGTTGAAGCAGGTTTGAATTGCAAGGCAGCCAAAAAAATCAAGGGGGCAGGTCTGAGCACAATATCTGCAGACAGTATAGAATCCTTCAGAAAGCCTATTGAGGATGCATCAATAGCTGCATATCAGTTTTTTGTAACCGGAGAAAGAAAAATATTCAATACAGCAGATATGGACCTGGAAGGAATGGAAGATATTTATAAAGCATTCAATGAATTAATAAAAAACACTGATATACCTTCTATAGAAAGAGGATTTGTTACCCTGTCAAATATATTAAAATCAAGAACCATAAAACAGGCTTATCATGTGTATAATATGACACTTATGCATTTGTATGAAAAAAATACCAGCCTGGGCGAAGACATTCTTTTAAACTTTGAGCAGTTGACAGATTGTTTTTCACATATTACAGATATGATTAGTTACGTAAAAGAACTTTTTGTAAAAGTATTCTGCCTAAAACCTGATTACCTTACAAAACCAATAAAAAGTGATACACTAAGGCCTGTAAAACAATACATTGACGATAACTTCTTTAAAAATATTTCTATCCAGGACCTCTCCGCCAGGTTTTCCATAAATCCCAGTTATATAAGTATCCTGTTTAAAAAAGAAACCGGGAAAACATTTACAGAATACCTTACAGAACTTCGGATTAATTACTCATGCAAACTCCTTGCAGGTTCAGACATGCCTATCAGCAGCATAGCAGAAAAATCAGGACATAACGATTATTTCTATTTTTGCAAGGTATTCAAAAAACATAACAATTGTACACCAACTCAGTATAGAAAAAAATGCAAAGGTGTTAAGATTATACCCTCTTTGTGAACTATCTGCTAATTGCCCGCCAGTTGCAAGGCAGGCATTCCTGCTTTAATCTCAAATACATATTTTTTCGGTAGAATAATCAGTCACAACTATCCTGCCATCACTTTTTATAAACTCAACCATATTGGCCATACAGCTGTCTACATGCCTGCTGCTGTTGGAAACACATGCAGCCGCAAGTACGGAATTCTTCCAAACATCATTGCATCCAACCTCAGCAACCGATGCATTGAATCTGCTCCTTAATCTCTCACCGAGGCTCTTTACTATCTTTCTCTTGTCCTTCAGTGAAGACACACCATTTAAGAGTACCATTACCCTGAGTATTCCTACAGTCATGCAAGCTCCTTTCATAGAATTTTTTTTCATTATAGCACACGGGTGTGAAGCTGTACATTTAATGGCGGATAGTGTACTATAATTTGCAAGGGAGGTTTGGGGTATGCCTTTTGATGGTGTTGTAACCAAATGTGTAGTTGAAGAGCTGAGTGATTTTCTTGCCGGAGGCAGGATAGACAGGATATATCAGCCCGCATTAAATGAGGTAGTAATAAGCATTCGCTCAAAGGGAAGCACCTACAGGCTGTTGGCAAGCGCAAACCCTTCCTGCCCCAGGATACACATGACGGGGGATGTAAAAAAGAATCCCAAGTCTCCTCCCATGTTCTGCATGCTTTTGCGAAAACACCTGTTGGGAGGAAGCATTACAGGTTTTGTTTTCAATGATTATGAGCGTGTAGTGGACATGAATGTCGAAACAATAAATGAAATGGGTGACCTTGCGATAAAAGTACTTGTGGTTGAGATAATGGGCAAACACAGCAATATAATTCTTCTGGATGAAAAGAAACGCATCATAGATTCCATAAAGCATGTCGATGAGGAAACCAGCAGTTTAAGAGAAGTGATGCCTGCAAGGCCGTATACCCGCCCTCCTGCCCAGGACAAGAAGAGCCCCGAAATCCTTGATATCGGCAATCTTCTTGAGAAAAGCTCATCTGTAGGAAAAAGCATACAGAATTTTCTGCTCGACAGTATAAGAGGTTTTTCTCCGTTTATATGCAAACATATATGCACCATGGCGGATGTCAACGGGAAAAAACCTTGTGATGCGCTTTCCGCTGAAAACATTTCTCGTCTTGAGGCGTCACTTTCATCAGTTATTGATGCCATGAAAAACAGTGATTTTCACCCCTGGATGCTTTTAGATAATGACACTAAGCCCTTGGATTTTCACTGTATCAGGCCTGTAAGCACTGAAAACACTGTCTTTTATGACAGCATCTCTGAAACACTGGATGTGTTCTACTCTCAGCGGGACAGGCTTAACAGTCTGAACCAGAAACGTAATTCGCTGCTTCGCAAGGTCAGGAGCGCTCTTCGCAGATGTGAGAGAAAGCAGTCAATTCAGCAGGCGGATATATGGGAAACTGCAGACTTTGAAAAACTCAGGCTGTACGGCGAGCTTTTAACCGCAAATATTCACTCAATTCAGCCACATGCAGAGGAGGTCTCCGTCCATGACTACTACAGCACCGACAACAGCCACATAAAAATCGCCCTTGACAAAAACCTTTCGCCTCAGGAAAACGCTCAGCTGTATTACAAACGCTATGCCCGCACAAAAAGAAAATACGCATATGCGGGCAGTCATCTTAGAAGGACTCTTAAGGAGATTGAATACCTTGAAAACGTAATACACCACCTGGAGAGCTGCGAAACACCCCGGGAGCTCACGGAGGTATGCCAGGAGCTTATAGAGCAGGGTATAATAAAAAAGTTAAAAAGAGAGGAACAAAAAAGAGATGATATCCCCTCTGCCCCGTATCATTACAGGTCGTCCGACGGCTTTGACATTCTGGCAGGAAGAAACAACAAACAAAATGACATGCTGACACTGAAGAAGTCCTCTCCTGATGATACATGGCTGCATACAAGGAATATTCCCGGCTCTCATGTGATAGTAAAAAACAGCGGAAGAAAACTTCCGGACAGAACTCTCGAGGAAGCTGCTGTTATCTGCGCTGTACACAGCAAGGCACGGCTTTCACGAAAAGTCCCTGTTGACTATACAACAGTAAAATATGTAAGGAAACCCAAAGGCCTTCAGCCGGGACTTGTTCTATATGACAATTTTAAAACTCTGGTTGTTGACCCGGACATGTCGCTGGCTAAAAAGCTTGCATATGGTAATGAAAGGTGATATGCTTTCTTAAAATACAACGCTGGAGTGATATATATGATTTCCTCTAAGATTGCTGATAACCTGAAGAAGTCTTCCTGGATAAGAGCCATGTTTGAAGAAGGTGCCAGGCTTAAGTCAAAGTACGGAATCCAAAATGTCTTTGATTTCAGCATCGGCAACCCGGAATTTGAACCTCCTGCTGCTGTCGCCGAAACCATAATCAAAACCGCATCAGAGGACAATTCCGGAAGCCACAGGTATATGAGCAATGCAGGTTATGAGAAAACACGCAGCAGCATGGCGGAATACATAAACAGCACAAAGGATTCAAACCTTACCTCTTCACATGTAGTTATGACCTGTGGAGCGGCGGGCGGGTTGAATGTAGTACTCAAAACCATCCTGAACCCCGGTGATGAGGTAATTGTATTTTCCCCTTATTTCGTGGAGTATCTTTTCTATATAGACAACCACGGAGGCAGAACTGTAGTCATACCCACAAATCCAGATACATTTCTGCCTGATATAGATAAAGTAGCAGCATTAATAACAGAAAAAACAAGAGCTGTAATAATCAATAACCCCAACAACCCTACAGGGATTGTATATGATGAGTATGTAATACAGGATCTTTCGGCAGTTCTTGATGATGCCGGCAGACGCCTGGATACTGATATTTATTTGATATCCGACGAACCGTATGACAGGATAGTATATGATGGCATAAAAGTACCTGGCGTGTTCAGCTTTTACGAAAAGTCTGTAATAGTAAACTCATTCAGCAAATCTCATGCCCTGCCGGGAGAAAGAATTGGATACATAGCCGTAAACGATAGAATTAAAGACCCTTCACTGCTTTTAAGCGGCCTGGTCTTCTGCAACCGTACTCTCGGGTTTGTTAATGCACCCGCCTTTATGCAGAGAGTAGTGGAAAAAACAGTTTCAGAAAGTATTGATACGAAACAATACCTTACAAGAAGGGACATACTGTATAATCATCTTGTGTCGCTTGGATTTGAATGTATCAAGCCTTCAGGCGCCTTTTATCTTTTTCCCGCGTCACCTGTCGAGGATGATGTTGAATTTGTCAGGAAGGCCCAGCAGTACAACCTTCTGCTTGTACCGGGAAGCGGATTCGGATGCCCCGGTTATTTCCGGATGTCATACTGCATAGATCTGGAGACTATCAGGCGTTCACTTCCTGCATTTGAAAAACTTGCCCGTGAGTTCGACATGAATTAAACAAGTCAGTCCCTGGATTTTATGACAAGAAGAGCCCCGCTTTTAATTGATATCCGGGCTTTATCCTTCACGAATTCATTGCTGACGCCAAGAGTCGAACCGTATTCTATGACTGCTTCCGAAAGCTCATACATGAGGCCTGAGGTTTTTATACCCTTAACCACACTGCTTGCAGGTACAAGTGACACCTTATACCCGTCTTCCCTGTGCAGTACCAGCCTTCTGGTTACATAGAAAATCTCATTGTGTTCGTTAACCAGTGTGCCGAAAGCTCCCCTGTGAGCAATTTTCTTAAGCAGACCTATATTTGCAATTGAATGGTCAGCTCTTGTACCCAGTCCACCCAATATGACAATTCTTTCACATCCCCTGTCCAGGGCAATATCTACTGCAATTTCTGAATCTGTCCTGTCCTTGGAGGCAGGATACTTCATTATTCTGGCATCCAACAGTTTACAATACTCATAATCCTCAGGTGAAATTGAATCAAAATCTCCAAGCAGCACATCCGGCACAACCTTAAGTCTTCTGGCATGCCTGGCTCCACCGTCTGCACAGAGAATAAAACCGGCATTACATACATATTTTTCATAAAAGGAATAATCTGAAAATGTACCGCTGCAAATTATAAGGGCATTCATCAGAGAACCCCGTTTCCCGCTTTTTCTCTTAGTTCCTTTATAACCTTTGCAATATCAACCGAACGGAAGATGGTAGTCCCTGCAACGATTACATTTGCCCCGGCTGCTGCAACTCTTGAAATGTTTACAAGGTCTATTCCCCCGTCTACCTGTATGTCAGGGCTTATACCCCTGTGCATGCATGTTTTTTTAAGGGTTTTGATCTTATCGGTCATGGATTCAATATAGGACTGTCCCCCATAACCGGGATTGACAGTCATCAGAAGAACCATATCCGTGTTGTGGATTACCCAGTCCAGTACCGAAAGCGGTGTAGAAGGGTTTAACGCAATACCTGTGTTTTTCCCCAGCTGTCTGATTTGCTGTACAGTCCTGTCAAGATGTGGGCATGTTTCGGCATGTACTGTAATCATGTCCGCCCCGGCTTCAACAAAATCCTCTATATACCTTTCAGGTTTTTCAGTCATCAGGTGCACATCGAATTTCAGCCAGGTAGTCTCCCGTAATGATTTAACGACAGGCGGGCCTACAGTAATATTGGGTACAAAATGCCCGTCCATGACGTCGATATGTATCATGTCAGCACCTGCCTTTTCAACCCTTTTTATCTCTTCCCCTAATCTGGAAAAATCAGCTGCAAGTATAGATGGTGCGATTTTTATCATTTTTACCTCCGTTTATCCTCAATTTTGCTGTAAAGCTGCATGTACCTTTCATATCTGTTATTGCTGATGAGCCCTTTTTCAACATCTTCTTTCACAACGCACTGCGGCTCACTTCTGTGAGTGCATCCCCTGAATCTGCAACCCCCCGGTTGTCTGTTGAATTCAGGATAGTACCTGCAAAGATCCGAAGCTTTCAGACCTTCCAGTCTAAATGAACTGAACCCCGGAGTATCCACGATATACCCTCCCTGTTCAACCTCTACAAGCTGGGCATGCCTTGTAGTATGCTTTCCTCTTCCCTTCTTCACACTTAGCTCTCCTGTTTCCATCACACAGCGTCCCAAAACCCGGTTAAGCAAGGTTGATTTCCCAACCCCTGACTGCCCCGCAAAAACTGAGATGTTGTCTGCAAGAAGCTTATTAAGTTCCATAACCCCTGTTCCTGCCAATCCGCTTGCTGCAATCACCCTGTACCCTGCAGGGGAGTAATCCGCATAAACATCATCAAACAAATTGCCTGTATCCAGGTCTATCTTGTTAACGCATATAACGGGGTCAATACTCTGTAATTCGGCACTTATAAGGAGCTTGTCCAAAAGCTCCAAATCCGGCCCGGGCTGTGTTACCGAGACCACGGCTATCAGTCTGCCGACATTTGCAACAGCAGGCCTTACAAGGCAGGTCTTTCTCTCATGAATGCTTTCAATAAACCCCTCTGCATCCTGTGAATCGGTCACGGAAAAATCTACACTGTCACCCGGAAAGGGGGTTATTCCCTTTTTTCGGAATACGCCTCTGGCCCTGCATGCATAAACGCCGTTTTCCGACTGTACATAATAAAACCCCCCGATACCCTTTATAATTAAACCCTGAGCCAAAACCCGTAAACCCTCTCTCTGCATCAAACCTGTCTAATTGTTCTGTTGCGTTGCATCAGCCCCACTGCGATACCTGACGTTCTCACTCTTGTAAAGTCTGTTGTTTAAAAGCACTCTTACATGTGTATAACCGTTTGCGGGAACCTGTATCTCTATGACAACAGGGAAATCCTTTTTCTTTATTATCCGGTTGTAAATACTGTCATAATCGTTTCTGTTAGAAGGGCTTGCCTCAACATACAGCTTTATGTTCTCATCATCATAATTATCCGGGTTATCCAGCTCTATCGTATATGCTATGGTTGCAACCGCAGTTTCCACATCAAACACCAGCTTGACCGGAGAACCTTCTTCAACCTCATACCCGGCCTGCGGATAGTGCTTGTCAATAAGTGCTATCTCGCTAATCTCATCATCAGGAACAAGCTGGCCTACTGAAAGCTTGCTTTCTTCAAGCATAGCGGTGGCCTCGGCAAGTGTTTTCCCTGTCAGGTCGGGAACTTTTACAAGCTCCTTTTTGGGCCCAAGGCTCTTTATTATTACAACTTCATCCTCATCAGGCTTTATACTGGTAGATGCTCCTGGTCTTGTATCAATGACCATATTCACAGGCACAGACTCATGATGCTCTTCGATTGTACGGTAAGTAATACCCATTTCTGCAAGTTCTTTTTCTGCAACCCTGTAGCTGCTATTCCTAAAGTCAGGAACCACAACAGTCTCTTCACCCAGACTAACATCAAACTCTATCTCGGCATAACCCTCTCCCAGACCTCCTTCCTTGAAAGTGCTGCCAGGAGCAACAGACTGGTTGTAGATTATATCCTTTTCATATTCATCATTGTATTCATACCTTACAATTACCTTTATGCCCTGGTCTTCAAGTTTCTGCTTTTCATCCTTAATACTCTTGCCCACATAATCCCCTACATTGAACTTCTTTTCAGGGTCTTTTTGCATTAATTCAGGAAATATTATCCTGTAGCCCATATACGTAAATCCCGCAATAATCAGAATGGACAGCAGTATTGCTGTAATTACTGTCCTGTCCTTTTTTCTTTTCTTTCTCCCTCTGCTTTTTATTTTGGATTCCTCCTCCCCGGAAAAACCTCTTAAGTCTATGGCTTCCATTCTCTTTGTACCTGTCTTGTCGTCATATTCATTCTCCGAAACATCCATCTCAGGGTTTTGAAGAACCTCATACAAGTCCTGCAGCACCTCTTCTGCGCTCTGATATCTTTTTTTCTGTTCCTTCTCCATTGCCTTCATTATTATATCATTTACACCGCCTGGAAGACCGGATACCAGTCTTGAAGGATCCTCGGGCTTGCTCTGGAGATGTTTTAGAGCTATTGTAACCGGTGCATTGCCAATAAACGGAAGCTTCCCTGTAACCATTTCATACATTACTATGCCAAGGGAGTACAGGTCGGACTTTTCATCTGTATATCCACCCCTTGCCTGTTCCGGAGAAAAGTAATGGACCGAACCCATTGTATTTCCCGCCATTGTTATCGTTGCAGATGTTGCCGCCCTTGCAATTCCAAAATCGGTTACTTTGACTCTTCCATCAGCTGCAAGCAGTATGTTCTGCGGCTTTATGTCCCTGTGTATGATATGATTGCTGTGCGCCCGCTCTATAGCCGAACAAATCTGTATGCTTATCCTTATGGCCTCCTGCCAGTTAAGCGAGTGCTTTTCATGTATGTAGCTGTTGAGCGTCTTGCCATCAATGAATTCCATTACTATATAGTGGATGTCGTCCTCTCTTCCCACATCATAAACAGACACTATATTGGGGTGTGAGAGACTGGCTGAAGACTGGGCCTCTACACGAAATCTCTTGACAAATTCCTCATCATCAATAAACTCCTGTTTTAAAACCTTTACGGCAACATACCTGTTAAGAAGCTGGCACCTGGCCTTGTAGACACATGCCATCCCTCCGCTCCCTATTTTTTCCACAATTTCATATCTGTTTGCAATTATTTTGCCTTCCATAGGCACCTCCGGTGCATCATATGTAAACAGCTATTACAGTAATATTATCCTGTCCCCCGTATCCATTAGCCGCATGGACAAGTTCTTTGCATGCTTTCCCTGGTTCCTGCTCCCTGTCCAGTATTTCCAGAATCTCCTGTTCGTTTACCATGTTTGAAAGCCCGTCCGTACAAAGCAACAATATGTCTTCGGGTTTCAGGCGGGTTTCATAGATATCCATCTGAAGATAACCGGTACATCCCAAGGCTTTTGTAATAATGTTCTTCCTGGGATGGCTGCAGGCCTCGGATTTTGTTATAGTCCCGTTCCTCACCAGTTCCTCTATTAGTGAATGGTCCTGTGTAATCTTTTGCATTTTGCTCTTTCTTATCAGATAAAGTCTGCTGTCACCCACATGACCGGTATACATCCTGCCTTCCGAAACCATAGACAAAATCATTGTGGTGCCCATACCCGCATGAGCGATGTCCCTGTTTGCCAAATCAAAAACCTTCCTGTTCGCACCTTCCATTATCTTCTGTATGAATTCAGGCAGGTGCCTGCTGTTTTTCAGCCTGTCCCCATTTTGCATTATAATCTGCTCTGAATAATCTACTGCAACCCTGCTGGCAACTTCTCCGGAATTATGACCTCCCATACCGTCTGCAATTATAAAGATGGCAGGGGTTTTCCTTCCGTCCCCCTGGATTATCCTGTAGCAGTCTTCATTGTTTTCCCTTACCAGACCTTTATCACTGGCTGCCGCAAACCTCACTGCATCACTCCCTGTCTTCGGTTAGCCGTTAACCGGAGTTGTCCGCAGGATGCTGCCAAATCAGCTCCTGTCTTTCTTCTTATTGTAACACCAATACCTCTGCTTTCAAGTACTTCTTTAAACCTTTTAACCTTCTCAACTCCTGAAGCCCTGTGCCTGCTTTCCTCAATCTCATTCATTCGTATAAGGTTTACATGCGACAGAAGTCCTGCTATTCTGTCCGCAAGCTCCAATGCATCCTTTTTTGAGTCATTGAAACCGGATATTAATATATATTCAAATGTAACTCTCCTATTCGTCGCTTCTGTATATATCTTACATGCTCCAATTATTTTGTCAATAGAATACTTTTTATTTATTGGCATAATTTGCGTTCTCTTTCTATTATTTGCAGCATGAAGCGAAACAGACAGGTTAACCTGCAGGCCTTCCCCTGAAAGGGCTATTATTCCCGGCACAATACCGCAGGTAGAAACAGTAATCCTTCTTGCTCCTATATTCAGGCCTTTGGGAGAATTAATAATTTTTATAAATTTTATCAGATTATCGTAATTGTCAAATGGCTCACCTATACCCATTACCACAATATTGGAAGGTTTTATACTCTGCTCTCTCAGCGGCAGCAGCACCTGCCCGTGCATCTCACCCGGGGAAAGATTCCTGATGTAGCCCCCTGCAGCCGAGGCACAAAAGGCACACCCCATCCTGCAACCTGCCTGTGATGATATGCACACAGTATAGCCGTAACTGTATCTCATCAGAACACACTCTATCGCATCTCCTCCTTCAACTTCAAGCAGATACTTGACAGTACCGTCTGCAGAAGAAACAAGCTTCCTTTTTAAAGTCATCGTTCCTACGGTACAGCTTTCCTTAAGCCTCTTTCTCAATGCCTGAGGAAGGTTGGTCATTTGATCAAAACTTTTAATGCCCCTGTTTATCCACTGCATAATTTGATTCGCCCTGTATGGCTTTTCTCCCATCGATTCAAGGAGATATTCCAGCTCCCGGTAATACATGCATAGCATATCCGTCTTTTTTTTAATAACTGACAAACACTATCCCTCTATCCCTCTTTTATTATCCTTGTGATGAAAAATCCGTCAACACCATGGATATGCGGAAAAAGTCTTACCATACCGTCTTCACTGTAAGATGAAAACTTTTCCGGCAGCCGGCGACCTGCATAATCTATAGCAAACCCGCTGTTTTCATCTGTAAACCTGCGAATAATATGTTCATTCTCTTCCGGTTCGGTTGTACAGGTACTATATACCATAACTCCACCGGGCTTAAGGCAGCCGGCACCTGCCTTGAGTATATCATACTGCATTGAGGCAAGCTCCTTAAGGTCGCATTCAGCCCTGGCCCATTTTATGTCAGGCTTTCTCCGGACTACTCCCAGTCCGCTGCAGGGAACATCGACCAGCACCCTGTCCGCCTTCTGCCTGAATTCAGTGAGTACCTCCCTGGCATCCTGTAATTTAACACAAACAATCTCAATACCGGTTAATCTGCAGTTTCTCTTTACAAGCCTGATTTTGTGTTCATATATATCCCATGCATATATGATGCCTGTATTGTTCATAAGCTGCGCTATATGAGTTGTTTTCCCCCCTGGCGCACTGCACATGTCAATGACAGTATCTCCCGGTTCAGGCGCCAGTACCCGTGATACCATCATGGCTCCCTCATCCTGCACAACAAATCGTCCTTCCCTGTACGATCTGGTTTCCAGTATTCCTGCAGGTTTTTTGACAACAAGGGCTTCGGCAAGATTTCCGGTTTGAACTGTCTCATATCCTTCCTCCCCCAGTGCCTTAATGCATTCACTCCTGTTATTCTTCAGCGTATTGATCCTTATGGTAAAGTCCGGTATTGAATTATTGCTTTTCATCATTTGCTCTGTAAAATCTGCACCATAACGCTCAATCCACCTGTCAGTAATCCACTGGGGATGAGAATACATGACTGACAGGTACCCGGATATATTGGTCTCCCTTTCAGGAAATTTTATACTATTTCTTTTCCGGGCAACATTTCGCAAAACCGCATTTACAAAACCGCTTGATGCCTTATGGCCGAATTTGCTGGCCAGTTTGACGCTTTCATTTACCGCTGCCGAATCAGGTACCGCATCAGTGAATAACAACTGATATACGCCAAGTCTCAGTATGTTCAATATCCACGCCGAGATTCCGGACATCTCAATATTTGAAAACTGTTCTATCACCCGGTCCAGCTTCAGTCTCCACCTGACGGTTCCATACACTAATTCGGTGACAAATGCCCTATGCTGTCTGACCGCACCCAAAACTTTAATATGTGCATCCAGGGCCTGTTTTCCATATTTTCCCTTGACATCTATGTCATGAAGAATCCTGAGGGCTGCTTCCCTGGCTTTGTCTGTCTGCTGAGCCATCAGCATCATCTCCTTCCGTCAGGCCGGTTGTATCAAGCAGTTGATAAATCCTGCTTTCTAACAGACCGATATCAACCAGCGTGTTGTTGCAGGGACCGTGAGGGCGGATATTTACTATGCCTGCAACCGGCAGCCCGCCTGTATCTGCTATGCCCGAAGCAAGATCCCTTTCACATGCAACGCCGATAACCACTTCAGGCCTTAATCTGCCGATTTCATTCCTTGCCGCCGTGCCTCCTGTAACAACAACTGCCTTTACTCCTGTTCGGCGTACCAGTTTAACTATCTGAGCTATCGGGCACCTGCCGCATTCCCTGCACTTGTTTATGTCTCTTGTGATCCTTATACCGCATTCGGTGTTCTGCAGGCAGTGGGGCAGCAGAAGCAGAATTCTGTCAGCCTTGAATTTCCTATCTGATGCAAGCATGTAAATATTGTTTGCGTCAATATAAAACTTTTTCATCTGGTCGCTGCCTTTTCCAAATACATCCTGCACATACATCACAAAAGGCATTATTATTCTCAGACATGCCTTTACAGGTATGCGGAGTAATGGTGGCATTTTTCCTGTATTGTGAATATATATAAGTGACAGTGCTGAAACAATGCCTGCAACAGTTGCTGCTGCAATCAGTACAAACAGTCCTGATACCAGAAGACTGTATTCACGGACAGTAAAACGGTAATACGCAAAAACCAGTATAACCAATGTGAAAAAGAGGACTGCGGCAGCAACAGCAATGCTTTTTAAAAAAACAGAGGATGTTTTATCCAAGAATCTCACCCTCATCAATATTGTGCCAGCATTCACGCACATCCATTTTTCTGCTGTTTTCCATCTGTATCCGATGTATTGCTAAAGCACCGATTCCACAGGCAACCAGTATACCATCGGCACCGCAATGCAGTATTGTTCCAGGTAAACCTTTGCAGTACTTATCTTCGTGTAAAGAAGACTTCCATATCTTCATTTTTTTTGTCCGGTAAAAAGTATATGCTCCCGGCCAGGGATTTGTGCCTCTTACAAGATTATGAATATCTGTATGCGAGTTGTCCCATTCTACTCTTCCCGTTTCCCTGTCCATAACAGGAGCATATGATGCCAGTCTCTCATCCTGGGGCGTTCTTGAAACCGTACCTTTTTCAATCTGATTCACAGTTTCATTCAATACATCCGGAGCAATTCCCATAAGCATGTCATGCAGTCCGCCGGCAGTCATATCTTCTGATATTAAAACTTCCCTTGTCATAATGATATCTCCTGTATCCATTCCCTCATCCATGTACATTGTGGTTATGCCTGTTTTGGTTTCACCGTTTATTATTGCACGGTTAACAGGTGCCGCTCCCCTGTATCCAGGGAGGAGTGAGGCGTGGACATTGATGCATTTCTTTGGCGGTATCTCTAGGATATCGGCAGGAAGAATTCTGCCATACGCAACAGTAACTATAAGGTGGGGTTTAATCTTTTTTAAAGCCTCTGTAAACTCTCCGGTACGGATCTTTGAAGGCTGCATTACCGGTATGCCGTAAGTGGCTGCACACTCCTTGACCGGTGGTGGAGTAAGTTTCCCTCTTCTGCCCTTTGGTTTGTCGGGCCGGGTAACCACAGCTGTAATTTCGTGTTTTCCCCTTGCCAGTATATCAAGACAAGGAACAGCAAACTCAGGCGTTCCCATAAAAACAATTTTCAACAGTGCAAGCTTCCTTTCCTTTTCCCAATACCAGGTCCCACTATTTTGAATTCAGTTCTTCAGCATCAACATACCTTATTACCTTGTCGGTGAAAAGTATCCCGTCCAGGTGGTCTATTTCATGGGCAATAGCCCTTGCGAGCAGCCCTGTTCCTTCAATACTTAATTCCTTCCCCTTCCTGTCCAGTGCCATAACTGTAACAGCCGCCGGGCGCTTTACGATACCGAAAACGTTAGGGACACTGAGGCACCCTTCAGCTTCCGTCTGTTCACCGCTGCAGCTGATTATCCTGGGATTGACCATAATGACAGGCCCTTCGCCAACATCTATTACTACCAGCCTTTTAAGTATGCCCACCTGCGGGCCTGCAAGCCCCACCCCGTTTTCCTGCCGCATTGTATCCAGCATATCGTCGAGCTGCATTGCAATCCTGTCATCTATCATCTCCACTTTTTTTGCAGTTTTTCTCAGTATGGAGTCATCTCCGATCCTGATTCTCCTCAAAGCCACTTATAATCCTCCCATTGTTTCTTCTATAGAGATTATAGCATACTAACCGGATTAATATCTACACTCAGTCTTATCTCTCTGTCCCTGTATGTACCATTACTATCTGAAACAGCAGTAAAAGCACTTACAAGCGTATAAAGGCTTTGGCATCTGACAACTATTCTCCACCTGTACATACCCTTTATGCGTGCAAGAGGCGACCTTTTAGGGCGGGCAGTTACAGCCTTTGCTCCGCTTTTCCCTAAACAACTGACTGTCATTTTATATAGTTTTTCCGCCTTTTTATATACCCTGTCATCATTCTTCCCGCTAAGTACCATAATGCCCATATAGCTGAAAGGCGGATATCCCAGCTTCTTCCTTGCCAGCATTTCCTGCCTGTAGAAACTGTCATAATCATGACTGCACGCACTGTTCACGCTGTAGTGGTCGGTATTGTATGTCTGAATAATCACTCTCCCGGCCAGACTTCCTCTTCCCGCTCTTCCCGATACCTGAGCAAGCAGCTGAAAGGTGCGTTCTGCAGCCCTGTAGTCCCCAACGTTAAGCATGGAATCCGCTGCCATCACACCTACCAGTGTAACATCTGGAAAGTCATGTCCCTTTGCAATCATCTGGGTTCCAATCAGCATATCAATTTTATCATCCCTGAAGGTTTTGAGTATTTTTTCATGAGCGTTCTTGCGAGCGGTAGTATCCATGTCCATCCTTATAACAGATGCCTGTGGGAACATGCTTTCTATCTCATTTTCCAGTTTCTGCGTGCCGGCACCAAAAAACCTTATATATCTGCTTTTGCATCTGGGACAACAGGAAGGGGTTTTCACAGTATATCCGCAGTAATGGCATACCAGCCTGTCATTGCGGCTGTGATATGTAAGAGTGATACTGCATTTGGGGCACATTACAGCATATCCGCAGTTTCTGCACAAAACAAAATTTGAATGCCCCCTTCTGTTTAGCAGCAGTATAGTCTGCTGCCCGGAAGATAAGTTTTTTCTGATTTCATCCTGGAGCCTGCTGCTGAACATGGTCCTGTTTCCTGTAGACAGCTCCTCCCTCATATCAACCGTTTCGACTTGTGGAAGGTTCATCCTGTTGGGTCTTGTTGTCATTTTGTAATACCGTATTTTCTGCCTTTCCGCCCTCCAGAAAGTTTCAATCGAAGGTGTTGCAGAACCCAAAAGAAGCAGGGCACCGCTTTGCTTGCATCTTTTTCGTGCTATATCCCTCGCATCATATTTTGGAGTTATTCCTGATCTATAGCTGTCTTCATGCTCCTCATCAATAACAATAAGTCCCGGGTTGTGCAAGGGTGCAAAAACTGCCGACCTGGCACCAACAACAACATTTATGCCGCCTTCCCTTATCAGCCTCCACTGATCATACCTTTCTCCAAGTGACAGCCTGCTGTGCAAAACAGCAACCTTATCCCCAAACCTTGCTTTAAAAACGCCTACCATCTGGGGAGTAAGGGATATCTCCGGCACAAGCACAACAGCCTGTCTGCCCTGACCGATAATATACGATGCAATCTGCATATACACCTCAGTCTTGCCGCTGCCGGTAACCCCGTGCAGCAGTATCTCATTAAATCCACTGTCCGCCAGGCTTACAATGCGGTCAAACACCCTTACCTGCTGTTCTGTCAGCTTAAGAGGAATAGCAGACCCTGATTTATATGCTGTTTCCGGCTCCCTTATCTCCTCGATTTCCCAAACAGCAATATACCCCTTGTTTTCCAGTGATTTAATTACCCTTCCTGACACACCTGCAAACACCTGCAAATCAGTACAGGTAACAAACTCGTTTTCCAGAAGGCACTCCAGCACCCTCAACTGCT
>CAYYGK010000006.1:0-30515 GCA_964471145.1 uncultured Eubacteriales bacterium
ATGATAGGTTTATATATAAAAAATAATGCAATATGGAGAAAAGCAAAGAATTAAAAACTATTTGTCCAAATAGAAGGGGTTAATCCGATTGCTATAAAAAAACCAGAAAGGTGTTCAAAAAGCTTGCTTTGATGTTAAAATTGTAGATTGAAGGTTCATGTGGTAGAATTTAGTTGTAAATAAAACCGCTATATTATGCATGAAAGGAGATTCAAAAATGGTTGAAAAGCTGTTGACAGCCATTCAGACGGGTGAAAACTATTATATTGAATTCAAAAAAAGTATGATTTCAAATAATGAGTTTTTAAAGGAAGCTATTGCTTTTGCAAATGCAGAAGGTGGCACTGTTTTTTTTGGTGTGGATGATGATGGCAGCATTAAGGGATTGGCGCAGGATGATAATTTGGAAGAAAGGCTGATGAATATTGTAAGGAATAACTGCTATCCTTCACTTCATGCTGAAGCCAGGGCCTGAATTTGCGGAAGAAGGAGAAGAATTTGTGGTAAGAGTTTATAAGTGAAAAACCTTAATGATAGCAAGGTAAGTAGTATATTACAGCTGTTCAGCAATGCTTTTTATAAATTGGTTGATATCCTGAAGGTGATTTATAACTGTTTTATAGACCTCCTTATTATCTATTTTCTGATACAGATGCACAACTTTATTTCTGAATTTAACCATTGAAACGAATGTATTCTCACATGTTTCAGGCAGAATATCATGTCTTACAGGAATTTTTATTGAATCTGCACTGGTAGAAGGTAGCATGTATTCTTTTTTACCATTAGGCATTTTTAGAAAACTAATTACAAGTTAGCTTGATGACATTGCGTAACCGATACCTTAGCCAGCCGGATTATAGACAAAATAGTCAATAGTTTTTATATTTGCACAATAATTTGCATTTAATGTTGACTACATAAAAAATCATTGATATACTAATATCATTGCATTACCATATACTAATATACTTTACATGTTATCTGTACAAGAGGAGGGGTTTAATTGTCCTATGGCATGGGGGATCAGTTGGTGGCCGACATGTTCAAAGTATTATCCAGTCCGGTAAGGATTCATATTTTGAGACTTTTAAAAAGTGGACCGCTTTGTGTGTGTGAAATTATTAAGGAACTTGAGACGGAACAGTCAAACACTTCGCAGCACCTTAATGTGTTGAAAAACGCCGGTTTGCTTGACAGCAGGAAAGAAGGCCTGAAAGTGATTTACAGCATAAGGTATTATGAAATATTTGAAGTTGTTGAAACAATTGAAAAGATAATTCTTATGCAGACTGAAGAAACAAAAAAAATGTTAAACAATGCAATCTGATTAATGGAGGTGTTTTATGTCAAAAACCTGGTATCCGGTTATTAATTATGAGAAGTGCAACGAGTGTGGTGCATGTATTGAGAAGTGCACGCATGGTGTATTTAAAGAGGAAGGAACCCGCCCGGTGGTAGCTTACCCTGCGGGCTGTGTGCAGGGGTGTAATGGCTGTGGTAATCGCTGCCCCGAAGGGGCCATAGAATATGTGGGGGAAAAAGGTAACAGCAGCGAAAGCTCCTGTGGCTGTTGCTGTCAGTGAGTATGAAGTTGTTATGAAACAAATAATAAGTTTATGCGCAGATTAATCAAAACAGTGGAAGGAATGATACAGTTGAAAGAATGGAAGAAGCTAGCGCTAATTGCAGGAGTGTTTCTGGCCGCATTTTATATACCGTTTTCAGACCCCAGGGTAAGCTCGGCAATCCTTGAGGCATTTCATATGCTCCAGGAATATGCAAGGGAGCATGTCCTTTTTTGTCTGGTACCGGCATTCTTCATAGCAGGAGCAATTTCGAATTTTATTTCCCAGGGTGCTGTAGTCAAATACTTCGGCGGAGAAGCCAAAAAATGGATATCATATGCTGTGGCATCGGTTTCCGGAACAATACTTGCCGTCTGCTCCTGTACGGTGCTTCCGCTTTTTGCTGGCATATATAAGAAAGGTGCCGGAATAGGTCCGGCAATAGCGTTCCTGTATTCAGGCCCGGCCATAAATGTACTGGCAATAATACTTACGGCAAGGGTTTTGGGATGGGAAATCGGCGTGGCAAGAGCGGTGGGCGCCATTCTTTTTGCAATTATCATTGGCCTGATTATGGCAGTATTGTACAGAAAAGAGGATGAAGCCCGGACAAAAGAGGCGATGGCGCAGTTTGAACAGGAAAATGAGGGTCGTAGCGGAGTACAGCATATTATTTATTTTGCAACCCTTGTATTCATACTGATTTTTGCAGCATGGGGAAGACCTGCAGAGGATGTCGGTTTCTTTAAGGCAGTGTTCAATATCAAGTGGTACCTGACAGTTCTTTTCCTTGTTGTGCTGTCCTTTATTCTGGTCAAATGGTTTAACCGGGATGAAAGAGTTTCATGGGTGAAGGCCACATGGGGATTTGCAAAACAGATTCTGCCACTGCTTTTTGCAGGTGTACTCGTGGCAGGAGTTTTAATGGGAAGGCCCGGGTTTGATAATGGGCTTATCCCTTCAGAATATATAGCAACAGTTGTGGGCGGCAATTCTCTGCTCTCCAATTTTATTGCTTCAGTTGTAGGAGCGTTCATGTATTTTGCTACGCTTACAGAGGTACCTATCCTGCAAGGGCTTCTTGGCTCGGGAATGGGAAAGGGACCGGCGCTGTCACTGCTGCTTGCAGGGCCTGCACTGAGCCTCCCCAACATGCTGGTTATACGAAGCGTATTGGGTACAAAAAAGACTGCGGTGTTTGTTTTACTGGTTGTAGTATTTGCAACAATAACAGGCATGGTATTCGGAACAATTGTATAGTACTACGGATTAATAGCTTAGACAGGAGGTGAAATTATGGAGATTAAGGTTTTGGGAACCGGCTGTCCCAAATGCAAAGCCCTTGAAAAGAATGCAAAAGAGGCTGTGGACGAGTTGGGAATAGACGCTGAAATATCCAAGGTCACAGAGATTAACAGGATTATGGACTATAATGTCATGGTAACGCCTGCCCTGGTTGTAAACGGCAAAGTCAAGGTTTCGGGAAGAGTACCAGGCAGTGATGATATCAAAAAGCTCATACAGGAAGAAATGTGATGAGGATATTCATTGTATGAGAGCAGGGAAACAAAAACCTGTTGTTAAAGGGGGCCCTGTTTTCATACATGTTTGTACATAAATTGTTAATAACTTGTTCATCAATATATGATAAAGTGGGTCATGTGATATGCGCCGCCAGGTGTTTATTAGGGGCGGATATGTAAATATGGATTAGTATTTATAGAAAGAGATTGGAGGTAGCTGTTGATGGAAAATAACAAACAAAAAACCCCCTCAAAGAAGTCTGTTTCAAAAATAATCATTCCTATTGTTATTCTTACAGTAATTGGTGGGATTTGGTTTTTTAAAAACTCACAGGAAAGGGTACCGTCTGACGGTGGTGATAACTCCGACTTTGACCTTCATGTCAAGGAGGAACTTAACCTTGAACAGCTCAAATCCTATGGCCTGCCGATAATGATAGACTTTGGCGCAGATTCCTGCGCTCCATGCAAGGCTATGGCACCGGTACTTGAAAAGCTTAACAAAGAACTGCGGGGCAAGGCCATAATAGTGTTTGTGGATGTATGGAAGTACCAGGAATTGTCGGTAGGTTATCCACTCAGGGTAATCCCCACGCAGGTATTTTTTGACAAGGATGGGAAGCCGTTCAAGCCTTCCGATCCGGAAGGAATGCAAATGAACATGTACTCTATGAAGGATACCAATGAACATGTTTTTACGACCCATGAGGGTGGAATGACAGAGGAAATGATACTTGATGTATTCAGGGAAATGGGGGTTAAGCCATGATAAATAATTGGCTTGATACATTATCCGAGCTTATTTCACAGAGCATCTGGCTTGCACCGCTCATAGCGCTGCTGGCAGGTGTTCTGACATCGGTTACTCCCTGTGCGTTATCCAGTGTGCCGCTTGTCATCGGTTATGTAGGGGGTACGGGAAGCGATGATACCGGCAAGGCATTCCGCCTCTCTCTGGTATTTGCTGTTGGGATGGCAGTTACATTTACGGTCCTTGGTACAATAGCCTCAATGCTTGGAAAACTGATGGGAACGTCAGGCAGCTGGTGGTATATTGTACTGGGAATACTAATGGTCCTTATGGCACTGCAGACATGGGAGGTCTATAATTTTATCCCGTCCACATAT
The DNA here is from genome assembly GCA_964471145.1 of uncultured Eubacteriales bacterium. Lineage (GTDB taxonomy): Bacteria > Bacillota > Clostridia > Acetivibrionales > STF1-152 > CAYYGK01. Next base: position 4,220 of record CAYYGK010000006.1, read on the forward strand.
CTGACCGGCAAAAGTACAAAAAGGGGCTTTTTAGGAGCCTTTATTGCGGGAATTCTGGGGGGTGTCTTTTCGTCGCCATGTGCAACACCGGTGTTGATTGTATTGCTTGGAATCGTTGCAAGCAGTGGCAGCATAGTTTGGGGCATACTACTACTTCTCCTTTATTCAATTGGCCACAGTGTTCTGGTTCTTGTTGCAGGTACGTCAGTTGGTTTTGTAAACAGACTTACGGGGAGTGAGAAGTATGGGGCTTTCAGCAAGGTGTTGAAATATCTGATGGGAGCGGCTATTCTCCTCATTGGCTTCTATATGTTCTATCTGGGCCTTTGACTTACTTGTCACTTTAAGAAACACGGATTAATAATACTGAAGAAATATTTTCACTTATACCCCGTTGGGTTTGTCTGTTGCATTTCAAGTAAATTCAAAAAACCTTTTCAACTCATACTTTTTGCATTATAATCTATAATTGCCGGAGTGTATACATGAGAGAATATGCCGGAGGTATTGTTGGTGTTCAAAAAGAAAATACTTGTTATTGAAGACAGTGGCCTGATGCGAAGGATAATATCAGATGTCCTGGGGAAAGCAGGGTATGAAGTCATTACTGCGTGCGGGGGCAGGGAGGGAGTTGATCTGGTAAGGAAAGAAAAACCGGACCTTGTTCTGCTTGACATAACAATGCCTGAAATGGATGGTTTTGAGGTATGCAGGCTTCTAAGGGAGGATGAGAGTAACAACCTTATGCCCATAATAATACTTACTGCAAGGAACAAGGATGAAGAGAAGATTAATGGGCTGGAAGCAGGAGCCGATGATTACATTACCAAACCGTTCAATCCCCGTGAGCTGCTCAGCAGGGTAAAGAATACGCTCAGGAGAATAGACAGAAACCGTTGGGCAAATCCCCTGACCGGGATGAGAGGGAATACTGAAATAATGAATGAAATTGATTCAAGACTTGCCAACGGCGTGACATTTGCAGTTTTGTACCTGGACATGGATAATTTCAAGGCATATAATGATGTATATGGTTTTGCAAAAGGAGATACCGCTATTAAAATGACTGCAGATGTGATAGAAGATAATGTAAGAATTTTTGGCAGCGGCGAGGATTTTACCGGACATATCGGCGGAGACGATTTTGTTGTTGTTACTGCTCCATGCAATGCTGAGGATATATGCATGGGTATAATATCGGATTTCGACAGGAAAATACGGACACTGTATAAAGAAGAAGACCTTGACAAAGGGTATATTACTACTGTAGACAGACAGAATAATGTAATAAAGTATGCTATTATGTCAATTTCCATTGCAGTAATTACAAATGAGAAGCGAAACATTGAAAACCCGCTGCAGGTAGCTGAAATTGCGGCAGAATTAAAAAAGAAGGCAAAATCAGTTAATGGAAGCGTATTTGTCAGGGACAGAAGAGCGGATTAACAGGAGGTTATAATGAAATACTTTGTAAGGAAGGCATTAAAAACAAGTGCTGATTATGTCATTGTATTGATAATATACGTTGTTTTCCTGTATACCTTTGTTGCTATAACCGGGGACAAGTTTTACAATTGGCTGCCCGTTTATTCAGCAGTAAGTTTCCTTCTGCTCTTTCTTATACTGTACAATGACTTTAAAATGCTGGCTATGAAGGAAAGAAGGCCTCAGTACAATCTGAATCCATACAGGCTTAAGGGCCTATATATGGGAGTGCTTGGCTTTCTGCCGATAGTCATAGCAGTAACGGTGCTTTTTTCTATCAGATTTGAAGATGAGCTTTCAGCAAGGCTTGCAGAGCTTGTAGCAAAAGGTATCCTTGGCCCTGTATATTTTATACTCAGGGCAGGAGGAGAGACCTTTCTTACATATGCGTGTGCTATGTTTACTGTTCCGGCAATAGCAGCATTGGGGTATCTTGCAGGATATTACAACTTTTCCATCCGCAAATTATTTGGGGGAAAAAAGGAGACCACTTCCGGCGTAGACAAGGCTTATGAGCCGTCACCATGGAATCCTGCGGTCAAAAAGAATGATAAAGACTAACTTACAGCACTGAAAGGAAATATTGGATGCAGAAAATAGAAGCCCTTTTCAGGGAGTATAATGACGTAGTCAAACACAGCTACCTCGATTACTACATGGAGGTTGAAAGAAAACCTTTAAGCGTTTATGACAAAAGTGAAAGCGAGTTTGAAAAGAAGCTTGAAAAGGATATCAGAAAATGGGAATATAAACCCAGCAGTTCGGTGGGAGGATGTTCCCCTTCGGAGTATTTTGACAGTGTTGAAGGGCTTGATATGCTCATGGATGCCTTTAGTATCGGAGCAAGGCTTTGTGACAGGAACCTTCCGCATTCTTTCATAAATAAGCTGAATGCTTACGGGAGTGAGGCTGTAAAGCGCCTTGCATGCATTGCGTCTGACAGATCGATGCTGGATGATGAGGACAGGCGTATTACCGCACTTCTGGCCATAAGAGTACTGGGTAAATGGAAAGACACCTCTCATCTTGATATACTTATTGAACTGCTCAAGGAGTATTCAGGCAAGATTGATATAGTAGCGGAGGAAATAAAAGATGCCCTGATAGCTGCCGGGACTGGATGCAATGAAACACTCATAGAGGAAATAAACAGCTCCCAGAAAATCAGCGAAGCACATGAATATATAATTGTTGCACTGGCTGAAACAGCCCGTGAAAAAAAGACAGAAGATGCATTTTTCTGCCTCAAAAGCGCATTCAACAGGATGGAGAGAAAAGCCATTGGTGCCATATGCCTTGGCAACTATGGCGACAGACGTGCTGTTACTGTTTTAAGGTCATATGTTGAAAGCAATCTGGATTCAATAGACAGTATGACCTTTTATGAGATTAAAACCCAGGTTGAAAAGCTGGGTGGAAACATGGATGACCTGTTTGTTAAATATTAAAGAATATGTCCAACCTATCCCTGAATAAATATAAAAATGATAACAGGATTTTTACTGCCGGGATGGGGGAAGCCATGATAGTAATTGTAAAAAAGTTAAACATAGCTCTTATAGGACTCATTTTCCTTCTTATCATTGCCATATACAGTCTGGGTTTTAATACTGATGAGACTGCTTCAGCGGTAGCTGTCAATAATGAAGGCAGAAGGGTTGTTGTGGACGCGGGTCATGGCGGAGAAGACCCGGGTGCTGTCAGCGACTACTCCGGAGCCGCAGAAAAGGATATTGCCATTAAGATTGCCTTTTTCCTGAAAGAAGAGCTTGAGAAGGAAGGCTATACTGTAGTAATGACCAGGACAGAGGACATACTCCAGTACCAGGCCGGTACCGAAAGGCTTTTTGACAAAAGGAAGCAGGACCTGACAAGAAGAAAGAAGATAATGGACGAAGAGGGTGAAATCGCAGTAAGCATTCATCTTAACAAATTCAGTCAGACCAAATATGCAGGCGCACAGACTTTTTTCCCGCCGGATTCAGAACAGAGCAGGAAACTGGCCTCATGTATACAGCAGTCATTGAGGAAGAATGCAGACCCTGAAAACAAGAGAGAAGCACTGGTGAAAAAGGAAAGGATAATTATTTTCAGGGACCTTAAGACACCCACAACTGTTGTTGAATGCGGGTTTTTATCACATAAGGAAGAAGAGGGGAAACTCATAACAGAAGATTATCAGAAAAAGATTGCAGCTGCAATAAAAACAGGCATTGATGAGTATTTTAAAAGCAAGTGATTCAGCCGGATTGAATAGTATTCATTTTTGATGATACCTGTTCCCATTCGACATAAAGGTTTTCAAGCAGGTGCTCCTGCTTTTCTTTTTGCTCAAAAAGTGAGGCAATTTTACTGTGGTCGGCGGCGAATTCACTGCTGTGAAGCTGCCTGTTAAGACGCTTCATGTGCTCCTCACATTCGAAAATTCTGCTTTCAAGAGACTCAAGCTTACTGCTGAGTCTGTTAATGCGGGCACGTTTCCTCTTTTCACGCATATATTCGTTTTTTGAATTGGTAACCGGGAATTCATCAGGTTGATCCCCTGTAGTTTTGTTTTTACAGTATTTTATAAAGGATTCATAGTCTCCATGGTAGTCTTTCAGAGAGAGGTCTCCAATTTTGAAAAATCTCGTTGCCAGCCTGGAAACAAAGTACCTGTCATGTGATACGGCAAGGATGGTTCCGCTGTAATCAAGCAGAGCCTCCTCAAGTATTTCACGTGAATGAATGTCCAAATGGCTTGTGGGCTCATCCAGAAGAAGCAGGTTTGAACCTGCAAGAGCCATTTTGCACAGGGAAATCCTGCTCTTCTCTCCGCCGCTCAACATATGAATTCTCTTTTTTACATCCTCTCCTTTGAACATGAAAAGAGCCAGCGTATTCATAAGTTCCGTTCTGCCTAAATTGTCAAGTTCCTGCCATACCTCTTCAAGCACAGTATTTGAGGGGCTAAGGTCTTTGTGCTCCTGGTCAAAGAAAGAAAGTTGCACATTATGGCCGGTCATAACTCTTCCGGATACAGGAGGTATTCTGCCGCATACTATGTTGAGCAGGGTTGTCTTGCCGCTACCGTTAGGTCCGATAATGAACGCCCGGTCTCCCCTGTATAAGGTAAATGAAGCATCCTTAAACAGCTTTATGCCCGGGAATGCCATTTCAACGCCCTCAACCTTAAGAACCTCATTGCCCGACTGTTTTGATATAGAAAAACGGATCCGGGGTGTTTGTGCATGTCCGGGAGGCTTTTTGACTTTTTCCATCCTGTCTATGGCCTTACTTCTGCTTTCCGCTGCGGCTATATTGCGCTGTCTGTTCCAGCGCCTTTGCTGCTCAATAATTTTTTCAAGTCTTGATAACTCCTTTTGCTGCAGTGTGTACTTTTTCTCCCAGGCCATTTTGTCAGCAGCTTTTTTCTTAATGTAAGTGCTGTAATTACCATCGTATGAGTACGCCTTACCCTGTTGCAGCTCAATTATTGATGTTGCTACAGAATCAAGAAAGCGCCTGTCATGGGATACGACAAGAAGTGTACCACTGTAATTCGAGAGGAACTCTTCAAGCCATTCCATTGAAGACATATCAATGTAATTGGTGGGCTCGTCCAGCAGCAAAAAGTCTGGTTGTGAGAGCAGAAGCCTTGCCAGTGAAAGGCGGGTTTTCTGTCCCCCGCTCAGGCTGCCCGCGTTTTTATTCCATTGGTTTTGCGGGAACCTGAGTCCGCACAGCACGCCCTTTACCCTGCTGTTTAACTCAAACCCTCCCAATTTTTCAAATGCTTCGCTGACTTTGGAGTATTCAGACATCAGTCTGTTCCTTTGAATGCTGTTTTTTTCAGTGGATATAGCCTGCTCCAGATCCCTCATGCGGGACTCTGTCTTTCTTAAGTCTGAAAACACAGACATTACGTTATCCCAAAGGCTTTTTAGCATATCAAGGCCGGAATCCTGCTGCAGCATCCCCAAACTTATGTCTCTGGCCAGATATACAGAACCTGTATCGGGAATAACCCTGCCCGAAACTATATTGAGCAGGGTCGTCTTTCCTGAACCGTTAGGTCCTATCAGACCAGTCCGATCTCCCCTGCGTATGCTCAGGGAAACATCGTCCAGCACTTTGAAACTGCCGTATGAAAAAGATATGTTGCTTATACCTGCTATTCTCATATGTGTTAGCTGCCTTCCTCATATCCGTTTGTCAGGGGAGCACCATATGTGGGTTGCCTGATATAGTATTGCCCCGCAGCCAGTAGTTGCCGATGTTGTACATCATTCGGTTTACAGCCTCTTTTTCAGGCATGCCGTCTTTTTTATGTTGAGTTTCAGTACGGCGAGGGCTCGTAAGTTGTAGCCTTAATGAGAAAAAGTCTTGCAGATTCTCCGTAATACACCCCGTACTTTTCCAGAAGGCATTTTTTAAGATGCCTCGCAGTTCCTCTCCCGGAAGTCTCTGTAATGCATCCATTTTACCATGAAAATCAAGAAAAGACCATTCAGGGAAGCCACAGCACCTTCTTTAAGCCTGCTGGCAGCCAATTGACAATAAAATAACAGGGATGGTATAATCAGAAACATCTAAAATACGGAACAGAGGGAGGAAGTGCATGGACAACAGGAAGAGGGTTTCTATGGCTGTTGTAAAAAGACTGCCCAGGTATTACAGGTACCTGTCGGACCTTTTAAAGATGGAGGTAACACGCATTTCTTCCAGGGAACTGAGCATAAGAATGGGCATAACCGCATCACAGATACGACAGGACTTAAACTGTTTCGGGGGGTTCGGCCAGCAGGGATATGGGTACAATGTGGAGATTCTCTTCCGGGAAATAGGAAGGATACTTGGTCTTGAAAACAGGTACAGGACCATAATAATCGGTGCAGGAAACATGGGCCGGGCGCTTGCCAACTATGAGAACTTCAAGAAGAGAGGGTTTACGCTTACAGGCATTTTTGATATAAAGCCGCAGCTGGTGGGTACCAGGATTAACGGCATTGAAGTACGGCATATGGATGAACTTGAGGATTTTGTAACAGAGCAAAAAGTGGATATTGCAATGATAACGGTACCATATGAGAAAACTGCGGAAATAGCCGACAGGGCAGCCCGTTCGGGAATAAAGGGACTGTGGAATTTCTCTCCTATGGACCTGAAGCTTCCCTACAAGGTAATAATAGAAAATGTTCATTTAAGTGACAGTCTGATGGTGCTGGGCTATAGACTCAATGAAATGCTAAAGGGAGAGTGATTACAGATCACTTTTAACACTGTATCCCTTGCTTTCAAGCATGCTGCAGGCATCCAGCATACTTTTCCTGTCCGAAAGGCTGATCCTGAGGCAGCCGTCCTCAAATTCCCTGCTGTTGGACACATTGATGTTTTTTATGTTTATGCTGCTGTTCCCGAGAATAGTTGCAATTTTTCCTATAATGCCAGGAATGTCCGGTACATCAACAATGATGTCGTATAACGGTTCAATAAGGCCTCGGCTGCCTTCCTTGAAAGATTCCCTGAAATCTCGTGCCTGAGAAAAAAAGCTGATTATTTCAGTGCTGCTGCCTGAAGAGATGCTTTTGCGGACCCCTGCAAGTATTTTCTCATATGTATTTAATATTTCCACAACCAAATTGCTGTTGCTGGATATGATATCTTCCCACATCTCAGGGCTTGATGAGGCTATTCTTGTAATGTCCCTAAAACCTCCGGCTGCCAGAACCCGCATTGTATCCTTTTCCTTGCAGTTGCTTACCATATTTACAAGTGCAGATGCAGCAACATGCGGAACATGGCTTATTGCTGCGGTAATTCTGTCATGTGTGGTTGCATCAAGAACGACCGGAATGCCGCCTATTGCGCGTACCAGGTCCTGCATGACCGGTATATCGGGATCAAGTGTTGTACTGCAGGGTGTGAGTATATAATATGCATTTTCAAACAGGTGTGCAACTGAAGATGCATAGCCTGTTTTTTCGGAACCGGCCATTGGATGGCCGCCGATGAATCTTGGAGGGCTGTCCATACTTTTTATGTATGAAGAAATCTGTCCCTTTGTGCTGCAAACATCCGTAACCAGGCAGTCGGGTGAGAGCCTGCCTGATAAGGCATCAAGGTAATTCAGAGATGCTTTTAGAGGGGCACACAGGAATATAATGTCCGAATCCAGGATATAATTGTCCAGGCACGTAAAACCCCTGGTTATCATTCGTTCATTTTTTGCCTGAGACAGTGCACAATGGTTCCTGCTGACTGCAGCTATTTCAGTAATGCCTGCTTTTACTGTCAGGGCCCGGGCAAGCGAGCCACCTATCAGTCCCAGCCCTATTATTGTTACCTTACTGACATCCATATGTGAATTTCCTTCCTGCTATTCTTGCGATCCCGGATATGTCCCTGCACAGGCTGTCAAAGATTTCGGGAGACAGCTGCTGGGCTGCATCCGACAGAGCATGCATCGGGTCGGGATGGACCTCTACTATCAGGCCATCTGCGCCAGCTGCCACTGCAGCCTTGGAAAGAGGAAGGACATACTGGGACTTGCCCGATGCATGGCTTGGGTCTACCAGTATAGGAAGATGGCTGGAGGCCTTTATTACAGGTATAGAGCTGATATCAAGGGTATAGCGTGTGGCTGTTTCAAATGTCCGTATTCCCCTTTCGCACAGCACAACATTGTAATTGCCCTCACTCATTATGTACTCTGCGGCATTTAACCACTCATCAATTGTTGTGGAAGGACCCCTCTTGTAGAGTACAGGCTTTTTGGACTGACCTATGGATCTTAAGAGCTGATAATTCTGAGCGTTTCTGGCTCCCACCTGAAACATATCTACATACCTGTCGGCGATTTCCACAGCTTTCTCGCTTGTAACTTCACTGATTATCAAAAGCCCGGTTTCATCCCTGGCTTCCTTGAGGAGCTTTAATCCTTCCTCTTCAAGGCCCTGGAATGAATAGGGAGAAGTCCTCGGCTTGAAAGCGCCGCCCCTGAGAAAACGTGCACCTGATTTTTTTACCGACCTTGCGGCTTCCATTATCTGTTCCCGGTTTTCGACTGCACAGGGGCCAGCCATCACTACAATTTCATTTGCACCGATTTCGATTCCGCTAACCTTTATCACACTGGGTTCCGGTTTGAATGTCTTGCCTGCAAGCTTGTATGACTCCATAATCGGAACAAGCTTGTCAACCCCTTCCATCAGCTCAAGTGGCACATCATCAAGAACCCTTTTGTCCCCTATAACACCAATTATAGTGCGCTGGGAACCTTTTGATACGTGTACGCCCAGTCCGAGAGAATCAAGCAGCTTAGATATTTCCTCGATATTTTTTTCATTTGAGCCGGGCTTCATTACAATTATCATATGCCATGCACCCTTTTCATTAATATACAACCTCTAATTTACAATGACAGCAGTAAAAAGTCAAGGCTGGTATTCAGCAGTCAGACAGCAACGGGGAATTCAGGAAATTGCGTTGATAAGCTTATTTAGTATATGTAATTATAGGCAGCCCAACATTTTGTATGACTGCCATGGATTTATATTGCAACGCAAATAGCTTAAATAGCTTGGAATTGCAAATGCCTTTACCACTGTGTTATAATATTTGATGTTGCGCTAGAGGGAAAATAATGTATTTCAATGCTTTTGGGTATTATAAATATGGCTTTCATATAACCATTAAGAGGGGGAGTAAAGAATGAAGCAGTACGGAAGCGACAAATTAAGGAATGTCTGCCTGATGGGGCATGGAGGAACAGGCAAGACAACTCTTGCTGAAGCCATGCTGTACAATACGGGTGTACTGGACAGACTGGGGAAGGTAACAGATGGAACTTCAACAATGGATTACGACCAGGAGGAGATTAAAAGGAAGTTTTCCATTAGTGCCGCTGTTGCGCCCTGTGAATGGAAGGAAGTAAAAATGAATGTTATTGATACACCGGGATATTTTGATTTTCTGGGAGAAGTAAAGCAGGCTGTCAGGGTTTCAGAAGGAGCAATCATACTCCTTTCTGCAAAAGCTGGTATTGAGGTAGGAACAGAGAAAGCATGGTCATATGCCCAGGAAAGAGGAATACCCGTATTTTTTTATATAAGCAAAATGGATGAGGAAAATGCAAATTACAGCAAAGCCCTGCAGCAGATAAAAGATAAACACGGAAGGGGCGTCATACCGTTCCAGCTTCCAATATATGAAGGAGAAAAGGTTTCAGGATATGTGGATGTGCTGGCTGAAAAGGCATACAGCTTTAACTCCGGTAAAGCGGCTGAGTCAGAAATGCCCGAGGATATGAAAGACCAGGTTAAGGAGATCAGGGAAAAGTTTAATGAAGCTATTGCCGAAACGAGCGAGGAACTGATGGAGAAATATTTTGGAGGTGAAGGTTTCACAAAGGAAGAGATACGAACAGGAATGATACAGGGGCTTTCAGACGGCTCCATAATGCCTGTTTTCTTTGGTGTGGGACTGGAAAACATCAATGTTGTGCCGCTGATGAATGCGATTGTAGAGTATATGCCCTCGCCTGATATGAATACGACCATACAGGCCAAAAAGCCTGGAAGCGATGAGACTGTTAAGCTTAAAGCCTCGGCAGACGAAGACCTTGCCGCCCTGGTGTTTAAGACAATAGCAGACCCGTTTGTAGGGCGGATTTCCCTTATAAGGGTGTTTTCCGGCACACTCAAATCTGACAGCAGTGTGTACAACAGCTCTACAGAAAGCAGTGAAAAAATATCACAGGTTTTTGTTATGAGGGGAAAGAAGCAGGAAAATACTGAAAAACTGATTGCGGGAGATATAGGTGCGGTAGCAAAGCTTCAGAACACTAACACCAATGACACCCTGTGCAGTTCTTCAAACCCTGTTAAACTTGAAAAGATAGAATTTCCAAGGCCTTCACTCACACTTGCCATTGAACCAAAGGCAAAAGGTGATGAAGAAAAAATAGGCAGCGGGCTGCAAAAGCTGCAGGATGAAGACCCGACCTTCAAGGTCGAGATAAACAGCGAGATACACCAGACACTCATATCAGGAATAGGCGATCAACACCTTGATGTCATAGTTAACAAGTTAAAATCAAAATACAATGTTTCGGTAGATCTTAAAGATGCAAAGATACCTTACAGGGAAACAATAAAGAAGAAGGTAAAGGTCGAGGGTAAGCACAAGAAGCAGACCGGCGGCCATGGCCAGTACGGACATGTCTGGATTGAATTTGAGCCGGGATCGGATGAAGGCCTGGTATTTGAGGAAAAGATATTCGGTGGTTCTGTACCTAAACAGTATATTCCAGCTGTTGAAAAGGGGCTGAGGGAAAGCATAAAAAAGGGAGTTCTTGCGGGGTACCCTGCTACGAACCTGAAAGCCACACTAGTTGACGGTTCGTTCCATCCGGTAGATTCATCAGAAATGGCATTCAAGGTAGCTGCAAGCATAGCATACAAAAAGGGGCTTGCGGATGCTGCATCTGTTCTTCTCGAACCCATATCGACGGTAGAAGTCTATGTACCTGAGGAAAACATGGGGGATATCATAGGAGATCTGAACAAGAGGAGGGGAAGAATCCTTGGTATGAATCCCCAGGAAGGCGGAATACAGCAGATAGTGGCTGAAGTACCTGCTGCTGAGATGTTCAAGTATGCGACTGACCTGCGTTCCATGACACAGGGAAGAGGTTATTTTGATGAGAGTTTTGCAAGATACGAGGAAGCGCCATCCAATGTGAGTCAGAAGGTTATTGAGGAAGCCGCCAAAGAAGACTCGGACGAAGGTTGACTTTGGTTAATACAATTATTCAAAAAGCCTTTGCATTTAATCAGAGGCTTTTTTTTTGGAACTTTTCATGCAGCAGCACAGTCCATATAGTATAATACTACATAAGGGGAACAAAAGGAGGTCTTGTTGATGAAAAGGATTATGGTTGCTTTTCTGGTGCTGGCTTTTTTGGCTGCGATGCTTATCGGCTGCAGCATGGCAGCAGATAAAAGCAATGAAGCTGCGGATAATATTATGGCAGCAGGTGGAAAACAGCCTGTGCAAGAAACCGCTGCAAGAAATGATGCTGAAGAAAAGGCGTTTTCGGGCAGCGGGGGAATCGTTCAAAAAGATGAATCGGACGGCGGCATTTCGGCATACAATGCCATACTTGCCCAAAGAAAGGTCATATTCAATTCCAATATCACCGTAGAGGTGGAGAATTTCAATGAGAGTTACGGTAAAATACTCACCATAATATCAGGCAACGGGTTTGTTCAGAATTCCAAGGTTACCAGAGACAGGTATTATGATGAAGAAGACAATGAAAAGTTCATTACAAGAGGCGTGATAGTAATACGGGTTGCAAGAGAGAAGTTTGATGTTATTTTGAGCAGCATCAAGGGACTGGGTACGGTTCTGGATGATAACCTGTATACCGATGATGTAACCGATCGGTATTTTGATACAGAGGCAAGGCTTCGGGTTCTGGAACTGGAAGAAGAAAAGCTCATATCATATCTTAAGAAGATAGAAGACCCCGAAACCATATTCAAGTATGAAAGAAGACTGACTGAAATAAGGCAGGATATAGAGAGCCTTACCGGAACACTGAGAAAATGGGATAACCTTGTAGACCTTTCCACCATTACGATTAACTTAAGGGAAAAGCAGCCGGAAAAAGAAGAAGAGGAAAAAGAAGAAAAACCATACTGGAAGGAACTTGCAGATAAATTTGCATCCAGTGTAAAGGGCACTGTCAGGTTTCTGGGCAATTTTATTATATTCCTGGCACAGGCACTTCCCGTACTTTTCCTTCTTGGGATTATAGCAGGTGCAGCATATGCAGTTTTACGTGTCATAAGGAAGTTTTTAAAAAAGAGCGGCGATGATGCAAAAAGCAGCAAACCGGTTAAGCAGGAGAATAATGGAAGATAGTGAAAGTGCGAATACAGACACCCCGATCAGAGAAAAATAAAAAAAAGATCGGGGTGTTTTTATATGGCAAATGTAAATGATAAGACCAATATAAAGGACGAACGAATTGAAGATACCACCCTTTACGGTGAGTTTGTTGCCTCTTTTGACCAGTGGATTACATCCGACAGGCAGCGTAAAAAGGCAAGGTATCTTGAGGAGATCACAGAGGAACTTGTTCCTGATGATGAGGCGAATACAAAAAGAAGACCTGAAAACACTTGATTATTGCTGTGGGATGTTCTATAATAATATTGAAAGTCAAAGATAGTCAAAATCAGTTTTTATGGAGAGCTGCCATGGCAAGGTTATGCGATATTATTGAAGATTTTTTAAAAGAACTGATTAACGATACAAATGGAGTTATAGAGATTCAGAGAAATGAGCTGGCGAATCAGTTCAACTGCGTTCCCTCGCAGATTAACTATGTCATTGATACAAGGTTTACCAGTGAGAAAGGTTTTCTTGTAGAAAGCAGGAGGGGAGGCGGCGGGCATATAAGGATTAAGAGAGTAAATATAAGCCGGCCCGCAAGCTACCTCATGCATGTAATAAACTCGCTTGGGGAGAGTGTGTCACAGCAGACAGCGCAAGCCCTTATAGATAATTTTCTTGATTATGATATATTAAACAAAAAGGAAGCGCAGATAATCCGCACGGCTGTCAGCGACAAAGCACTTGGCATCATACGGTCGCCTGTAAGAGACAAACTGCGCTCAAGGCTTTTAAAGAACATACTTGCAGGGCTTATTGTAAATATATAAAGGGGTATAGATTAAAGGAAAGGAAATGAGGGTGATTGCAGGTGTTATGTCAAAATTGTGGTAAAAGGCCCGCAGCCGTACATTTTACACAGGTGATAAACAGCAGGAAGGTAGAGCTCTACCTGTGTGAACAGTGTGCCAGGGAAAAGAACGCATTCAGTATAAATGTGCCTATGGATATTGGCAATTTTTTTGCAGGGGTTACAGGCATTCCTGCTAAAATTACGTATGCAAATAAGAAAGAAAGTCGCAGTGTTTGCAAGGGGTGCGGCGAAAACCTGGAACAGTTCCGCAAGACTGGTAAAATGGGATGCAGCAAATGTTATGAATTGTACGGTGACATGATAAAGCCTCTTCTTAAGAGAATTCATGGGAGTGTAGAACATACCGGTAAGGCGCCCGGGAAAATTTCTGAATCCATGAGGCTGACTAAAGAGATAGGCAATTTGAGAAAACAGCTGGAAGATGCAGTTAAAAGGGAAGATTATGAGAAAGCCGCACAGTTGCGGGACCAAATAAAGGACATGAACAAGAAAAGAGATGAACAGGGATGAAATGGGGGGGTGAGAATATGGCATGGTATCTTGAAAAAGGGCCGGAGTCGGATGTTGTGTTCAGCAGCAGGGTGAGACTTGCCAGGAATTTCCACAGCTACCCGTTTCCAGTGCGTATGGATGATGTGATGTCCCGCAGGTTGCTTGATGATGTAAAAGATTCTCTGTTGAACGGAAGCGAAACTGGGAAGTACAGGTTTTCATTTTATGATATGAAAACTACTAAAACAACAGAAAGACAGGTTCTTGTTGAAAAGCACCTTATAAGTCCCGACCTGGCAGAGGCAGAACGCGAAAGCGGGGCGCTTGTCAGCCAGGACGAACACATTAGCATCATGTTAAATGAGGAGGATCATCTCAGGATACAATGTCTCTTCCCTGGGATGCAGCTTGAGAAGGCATTAAAGCTGTGCAACGAAATTGACGATTTTATAGATGGGTGCTTTGAGTACGCATACAGCCCGCAATTCGGATACCTTACATGCTGTCCTTCAAATATTGGTACGGGGATGAGGGCTTCCATAATGCTGCATCTTCCCGCACTTGCAATGTCTGATAATATCGGAAGGATACTTGAGGCGTGCGCAAAACTTGGTCTTGCGGCAAGGGGGCTGTATGGAGAAAATACCCAGGCTGCCGGAAACCTTTTTCAAATATCCAACCAGGTCACTCTGGGTCAGACAGAACAGGAGATACTGGACAGTGTCAAGAATACGGTAATGCAGGTTATGGAAAAAGAAAGAACGCTGAGAAACGAGATGTACAACAAAAACAGAAGCAGATTTGAGGACAGGATATACAGGGCATATGGAATACTGAAAAACGCAAGGGTCATATCAACTGAAGAGAGTATGCAGTTCCTTTCGTATGTAAGGCTCGGAGTTGATATGGGCATAATTAGTGATATTAAAACAGAGAATGTTAACAAAGTGATGCTCAGCATCCAGCCAGCATTCCTGCAGAATATATTGGGGAAGACCTTCACACAGGAGCAGAGGGACGAGGAACGGGCAAGAATTGTAAGGGAAAAACTCAAGCCCGAATGATAACAAAATGAAAGGATGAAGGCATATGTACGGACGTTTTACAGAGAAAGCTGAAAAGGCCATATCATACGCACAGGAGTCTGCCATGAAGATGGGACATACCTATGTGGGAACTGAACATATACTGCTCGGACTCATAAGGGAAGGCAGCGGCGTCGCATTTCATGTACTCAACAATTACGGAGTGACTTATGATAAGGTTGCCCATGAAATAGAGGATCTTATTGGAAGGGGAGAGCAGAGCAGCCAGCAGCCCATGGGATTTACGCCCAGGACTAAGAGGGTTCTTGAGTTAAGCTTCAAGGAAGCAAGGGCCATGGGGCACAACTATATTGGAACCGAGCACCTTCTACTTGGCATTGTCAAGGAAGGTGAAAGCGTTGCTGTCAGGATTCTTTCAGACATAGGCATCGAGCCGCAGAAATTGCTGGGGGAGATTGTAAGTCTTTTGAAAAATGATATACCAGGAGGCAGAAATGTCGGCGAAAAGAGCAAAAGGAACACGGCAACACCTACACTTAATCAGTTTGGCAGGGACCTTACCGAAATGGCCGCGGAAGACAAGTTTGATCCCGTCATAGGAAGGGACAGGGAGATAGAGAGGGTTATTCAGATTCTCAGCAGAAGAACAAAGAACAACCCGTGTCTTATAGGAGAGCCGGGGGTAGGGAAAACGGCAATTGCCGAAGGACTTGCCCAGAAGATTGCTGATGGCAATATTCCTGAAATGCTCAAGGATAAGCGTGTGGTTACCCTTGACCTTGCATCCATGGTGGCTGGCGCCAAGTACAGGGGGGAATTCGAAGAAAGACTTAAGAAAGCCCTTGCCGAGGTAAGGAAAACCGGCAATGTGGTGCTTTTTATAGATGAGATGCATACAATTATAGGCGCTGGTGCTGCTGAGGGTGCAATAGATGCCTCAAATATACTAAAGCCGCTGCTTGCCAGGGGAGAGATTCAGGTTATAGGGGCGACTACACTGGATGAGTACAAGAAGCATGTTGAGAAGGATGCTGCCCTTGAGAGGAGATTCCAGCCCATAATGGTTGAGCAGCCCAGTGAGGCGGAATCTCTGGAAATCCTTAAAGGAATAAGGGACAAGTATGAAGCTCATCACAGTGTAAAGATAACAGATGAGGCACTCAAAGCTGCAGTTGAACTGTCTCACAGGTATATAACCGATCGCTTCCTGCCCGACAAGGCCATAGACTTAATAGATGAGGCTGCTTCAAAGGTAAGGCTGAAAACGTTCACGGCACCTCCGGACTTAAAAAAGATGGAGGAAAAGGTTAACAGGCTTAAAAAAGAAAAAGAAGAGGCAATAAGGCTTCAGGAGTTTGAAAAAGCTGCAGGTATAAGAGACCGTGAGCAGAAATTAAAGGACGAGCTGAACAATGCCCGCAGCAAATGGTACCAGAAAAACCAGACAAAAACCGATACCGTAACGGATGACGATATAGCTTCCATAGTATCTACATGGACCGGGATACCGGTAAAGAGACTTACGCAGGATGAAAGCCAAAGACTTATGAATATGGAGAAAGTATTGCACAGGCGTATTGTAGGACAGGATGAGGCTGTAAAAGCGGTATCAAAGGCTGTAAGAAGGGGAAGAGTGGGTCTTAAGGACCCCAAAAGGCCTGTAGGGTCGTTTATATTCCTGGGTCCTACCGGGGTTGGGAAAACAGAGCTTAGCAAAGCGCTGGCAGAAGCGCTGTTTGGAGACGAAAACGCAATGATAAGGATTGACATGTCAGAATACATGGAGAAATTCAGCGTTTCAAGGCTTATAGGGTCGCCGCCCGGATATGTGGGTTATGAAGAGGGGGGACAGCTTACCGACAGGGTAAGGAGAAAGCCGTATTCCGTACTCCTTTTTGATGAGATAGAAAAAGCCCACCCGGATGTGTTCAACATTTTGCTGCAGATACTTGAGGACGGCAGGATAACTGATTCGCAGGGAAGGATAGTTGACATGAAAAATACGGTTATCATAATGACTTCAAATGTGGGGGCAAGGCTTATAACAGAACCTAAAAAACTTGGTTTTATCCCACAGGAAGGTGTCTCTTCGGGTTACGAGGATATGAGGAAGAATGTTATGGGAGAGCTCAAAAAGGCGTTCAGGCCGGAGTTTCTCAACAGGGTTGATGAGATTATAGTGTTCCATCCTCTTGAAGAGAAACACTTGAAGGAGATAGTGGGTATAATGCTTCAGGGACTGACAAAACGTCTTGAAAAGAATGATATAAGGATTGAGATTACAGAGAATGTAAAAGACCATATTGCCAGGAAGGGATATGATACTGTTTATGGTGCAAGGCCGTTAAGAAGGTCAATACAAAACATGATAGAGGACAGGATTGCGGAAGAGATGCTGGAAGGCAGGGTGAAAAACGGGGACAATGTTGTGGTTGAACTAAGTGATGAAAAAATTGCGGTAAGCGTCAGGAATTGACCATATTATTCCGTTTCAGTTCGGGTCAGCGGCAGGCTCTGCCCTGACTCGTTTTCCATGTCTGTAATGCTGAGATCCCTTGTGTGACGTGTATGGCACCAGTCCCTGTTGTTCTTTGTTATAAAGCCGACTATGGCTATGGGAAGCCAGGAAAGGCAGTAAAGGGGATAGACAAGGAACCCGAGAAGAACCTTTGGCGAAAACTTCCTTTCTGCCATTACAATGGTCGGTCCGTATATGAACTGGAAAGAAACAAGGATGTACCAGACATATGACGGGAAAAGATATTGCATGTGGTATAGCGGGGATTCAGGGAAGACTGTTTGTACCCACATCATAACTGTTACAAGTCCCAGAAGAATAAACCTGACGGGCTGAAACAGGTATATGCCGCAGTCAAATGCTATAAAGCTGTTTTCATGAAATGCTTTTGCAAACAGGGGCTTAAGATACTTTCCTGCACAGTCGGCATGCCCTTGCATCCACCGCAGCCGCTGGTGCCAGGACTGTTTGAAGGACAGGGGTTTTTCGTCATAGACTACTGCGTTGTGTGCCCATGAAACCTTTTTATTGTTCAATGCAAGCTTCATTGTAAATTCAAGGTCTTCGGTAAGACTGGTTGTACCCCACCCTATTTCACGGAGAAGGTCGGTCTCTATGCAAAAGCCGGTGCCGCACAGGCCACAGCTTAATCCCAGGTAATACCTTGGAAGCTGAAATATCCTGTTTGCCAGCCAGAATGCAATGGAATATGAAATGCTTATCCAGGAATCAAAGGGGTTCTTACTGTCGATGTATCCCTGTATCACCCTGTCTCCCATGCACAACTGCCTGTTCATCTCAAGAAGAAACTCCTGGCTCACAAGGTTATCGGCATCAAATACACACACCGCATCAAAGTCCTGGGGCATATCGTATATTTGGGTAAACATCCAGTCAAGAGCAAACCCCTTACCCCTCTTTTTTGTATCATGCCTGACAAAAACCCTTGCGCCTGCTTTTTCCGCAGCAGAGGCTGTTCTATCATTGCAGTTGTCTGCAATGACGAATATTTCATACAGACAGGAGGGATAGGCCAGTTGTTTGAGACTCTCCACAACGTGCTTTATGACTTTTTCTTCGTTATGTGCTGCGACAACAAGTGCAAAATTTTTTTTTGGCTTATACAGCAGTGCACTGCGCTCTCTTTTTTTAGCCCAGCCAAACATCGATATTAAGAAAAAATAGCAGCCTGCTATGAAAATAAGGATTTGAATAAGCTGTGTACTGTGATATACAATCTTGTCAAGGAGTAAAGTCATAAATAACCTCCGATACAATTCGTAAAAAGCTCTTATGCTATTTTGCGCTATAGCAGCACAAAATATTAAAGGCAGGGTGTAATGTGGTATAATGTTTTTGCATTGAAAGGAAGGTGATGGAATTGACAAAACCATATTATAACAATTCAATGACCGGTAATTCCAGGATGCTGTGCTGCCTTTCTGACAGAGGCGAACTTATAAGGCTCTATTGGCCTGACATTGACTTCAGGCAGTGTATTGAAAAATTAACAGTGGGTGTGTTTGCACAAAACACACAGTGGCTGGAACAAACCGGGGATGAGTACGAGCAGTGGTATTTAAGGGATACCAACATGATAAGGACGGTTGTAAAAAAGAATAATCTGACGTTATCAGTTCAGACAGATTATGTACTGCCCGACAGGGATGTGCTGGTAAGAAGATACGAGTTGCCGGCGAATATGCATCAAAAGCTGAATGGTCTGACAGTCTACTGTTCTGCCAGTGGAAACGGAGGTGACCCTGCAAGCACCCTTTTTGATTTTGATAATGACTCAATGATATTTTACAGGTATGGATGCTACCTTTCTTTATCCACAAGCCATCATGTAAAACAGTTCCAGATAGGAAAAGGAGCCTATGAAGCGGCGGCCTGTGGAGTATTGAAGGGGCTGGACAATACTGGTATGATGAGTGATGGAGCGTTTATAACCGAGGGGGTGCTGCCTGACTGTAAAGGAACCGTCATACATACTCTTTATATATGTGCATCAGACACCTTAAATGGCGTAAAGGCGCTGACCCGGGCGGTCAAAGGGGTTGGAGAGGAAAGCCTGTCAGGGAAAACACGCCGTTTCTGGATAAACTACATAGACAGGGCCATACCTGTCAGCACAGGCAGTACCAGGCTGGACAGTATATATGCAAGGTCCGTCTTTCACCTGAAACTTATGACAAATGAAAGGAAGGGGGGTATCCTGGCATCACCTGAGGTGGACGAGGAGCATACCAAATGCGGAAGCTATGCTTACTGCTGGGCAAGGGATGCTGCATTCATAACTGCTGCCATGGACCGCTGCGGGCTTTCACCGCTTGCCGAGAAATTCTATGAATGGGCAGCCGATACACAGGATGAAGATGGATGCTGGCATCAGAGGTATTATACTGACGGCAACCTGGCTCCTTCCTGGGGACTGCAGGTGGACGAGACCGGAACGGTGGTGTGGGGGATTCTGCAGCATTTTAAAGCTGTAAAGAATATAGATTTCCTCATAAAAATGTGGGAATGTGTTCAAAAAGCTGTAGATTTCCTTGTGGCGTTTTTAGATAATGACACCGGTCTGCCAATGCCCGGTTAC
This sequence comes from uncultured Eubacteriales bacterium, assembly GCA_964471145.1. Classification (GTDB taxonomy): domain Bacteria; phylum Bacillota; class Clostridia; order Acetivibrionales; family STF1-152; genus CAYYGK01. Next base: position 24,118 of record CAYYGK010000006.1, read on the forward strand.
GACATATGGGAAGAGAGGTTTGGGGAGCATGCATATTCCGCTGCTGCAGTATATGGCGGCATTATTGCAGGTGCGGAAATCTCCGCAATTCTTGGCAAGCCCGATAAGCCGGCAGATAAATGGAGAAAAACGGCCTCAGGTATAAGGGATGCAGTTGTTAACAACTTGTGGAAGCCGGATAAAGGGTGTTTTCTCAGAAGCGTCAAAACGAAGCTTAACCCGTGGGGAGGGGAGTTTTCGCCCGACAAGACAGTTGTAAAATATAACATAAAGGGGTATTACAAAGATGTAACACGTGAGGACCCCACGATAGATGCAAGCATTCTTGGAGTTGCTGTGCCTTTTGGGATGTTAAGCGAAAATGATCCAAGGGTGATTGCATCAGCCAAAAACATTGAGGAAAAGCTTCTGTGTCCCGGGACAGGAGGGCTTATGAGGTATCAGAATGACAGCTATATGGGAGGGAATCCGTGGGTGGTAACTACCTTGTGGATGGCACTGTTCCACATCAAAACTGGTTCGTATCAAAAAGCACTTGAGTACCTTAAGTGGGCTGCAGACACAGCTACTGAAACAGGGCTTCTTCCCGAACAGGCTGACAGAGCAAGCGGCAGGCCTTGCTGGGTGTATGGCCTGACATGGTCGCATGCAATGTACATACTTGTTCTTACAGATCTTGCAGAAGCAGGAGTACTGCCCGGGAAATAAGTATTTTTTGCATGCCGGATGATGAAGGCTGTTTTTTGGAATATTAACAGGAGGATTAATATGGCAAGGGCGAAGACATGTTTTGTATGCAGAGAATGCGGATATGAAACCACAAAATGGCTTGGAAGATGTCCGTCATGTGGTGAGTGGAACACCCTGGTCGAAGAGTTAACCGAACGGAAAAAGACATCCCGCTTAAAGGTAAAGGGACAGGCAGCGGGCATAAATGAAATTACCATAACCGCAGAAGAACGGACCAGAACAGGTATAAATGAGATGGACAGGGTGCTCGGAGGAGGTATTGTACGGGGTTCGCTTGTCCTTATCGGAGGGGATCCCGGCATAGGCAAATCCACCCTGATACTCCAGTTATGCGATAAGACAGCAGCCGGCATGAAGGTGCTCTATGTGTCGGGTGAGGAATCAGTCAGCCAGATTAAGATGAGGGCTGACAGGCTTGGAGTTTCCAGTAAGAACATACTGATTGCCTCGGAAACAGAATTTCAAACAATAGAGCAGCTTACAGAAAAGGAAAACCCGGGGCTGCTGGTCATAGATTCAATACAGACTGTTTACAGTGATGAACTTACATCCGCTCCCGGAAGCGTCAGTCAGGTCAGGGAGGTGACCGCAAGGCTGCTAAGGACGGCAAAAAGCAAGGGAATTACTGTAATGATTGTAGGCCATGTTACCAAGGAGGGGGCAATTGCAGGCCCAAGAGTTTTGGAACACATGGTCGATACTGTGCTCTATTTCGAAGGCGAAAGGCATTTGAGCTACAGGGTACTGAGGGCAGTAAAGAACAGGTTTGGGTCAACCAATGAGATCGGAATATTTGAAATGCTGGAAAACGGGCTTTCAGGAGTGGAAAACCCTTCGGACATGATGCTTTCCGGAAGGCCCGAAAGTGCTTCAGGATCGGTTGTTGTATCGGGTGTTGAGGGTACAAGGCCTGTGCTTGTTGAGATACAGGCACTTGTATGCGAAACGGGATTTGGAATGCCGCGAAGGATGACTACAGGCATTGACCATAACAGGGTGTCCCTGCTCATTGCAGTGCTGGAGAAGAAGGTAGGGATGCAGATGCACACCTTTGATGCGTATGTCAATGTAGTGGGGGGCATAAAGCTTGTTGAACCGGCGTGCGACCTGGGAACAATAATCGCAATAGCGTCAAGCTTTAAGAACAAGGCTGTTGACATGGGGACAGTATTTATGGGAGAGGTCGGACTGACAGGTGAGGTGCGTGCCGTAAGCAGGGTGGAGAGCAGGATAACCGAGGCATTAAGAACCGGCTTTAGCAGGTGTATAGTCCCTGAAGGAAACATGAAAGCCGTAAAAAGGCTGAATATGACCGGCATAGATATCATTCCGGCAAAAACGGTTGAAGAGGCTATAAAAGAAACCCTTGTATGAGGTGATATAAATTAACGAGCAAACAGAAAAAAAAATGATCGACATAATCAAGATAATGGCCCCGGGCACACCTTTGAGGGAAGGCCTTGACAGCATCCTCAGGTCAAGGTCGGGAGCGCTGATAGTTATTGGTGATGACAGGGATGTAATGGAGCTGGCGGATGGAGGGTTCAGAATTGACACCCGGTATATTCCCTCTCATCTTTATGAACTGGCCAAAATGGATGGTGCCATAATACTGAGCAGTGACATGAACAGGATAATATATGCCAATGTACTGCTTACACCTGATACAGCGATTAAAACAGATGAAACCGGAACCAGGCATAAAAGTGCCCAGAGGTTTTCAAAACAGACCGGCAGAACGGTGATCTGCATATCTGAAAGAAGGAATGGTATAACTGTTTACAGGGGTCGTGACAAATACATATTGAGGAATACCGAAACCATACTTGCTCGTGCTAACCAGGCGCTTCAGACGCTGAAAAAGTACAGGACGGTGCTGGATGAAGACATGAACATGCTGAGTGTAGTGGAGTTTGAAAATATTGTTACAGCAACTGATGTCCTTTATGTAATCCAGAGAATAGAGATAGTATTAAGCATTGCCCATGAAGTGGAACTGTATACGGTTGAACTGGGTGAGGAAGGAAGGCTTATCTGCATGCAGCTGGAAGAACTCCGCTCTGGTGTTGAAGACATGGAGCAGACAGTGCTTATGGATTATCTGGATAATCCTGATGAAACAGTAGGCAGGACAATTGAACGGCTAAGAAGGCTTTCTTACGACGAACTTGTTGATATTGATCGGATTGCCACCATTACCGGGCTTGAAGCGAAAGGAGAGAATCCGGCGCAGCAAAGCTTGATGCCAAGAGGTTACAGAGTATTGGGCATGATTCCCAAAGTCCCGCCCATGGTGGCCCAAAACCTTGTGAAAAGATTCAGCAGCCTGCAGGCAATCCTTTCAATGACCCCGGAAGAGCTTGTTGATGTGGAAGGTATTGGTGAGGTCAGGGCCAAAACAATCAGAAACGGTCTTAAAAGATTGAGAGAACAGGTACTGCTGGACAGCAGAAGACTTTGACAATTCCTGGTTAAGATTTTGTTGATACTTAACACAAATCAATAGTAAAACATATGTAATATGATGCATGGGGGAGATATCATTGAAGCTGTCACAGATAATCAGGGAGAATATCCTTATGCTGCCGGTGGTTGTGTTATCCATAATTCTCAATTTCGTAAATCTGCAGATTGAAGGATATGGGAACGAGTACTATGCTGCAGCAGTAAGGAGCATGCTTTCAAATTCAAAGAATTTCTTCTTCAATTCATTTGACCCTGCAGGTTTTGTAAGTGTGGACAAGCCACCCGTTGGGCTTTGGATACAGTCTGCAAGTGCATATTTACTCGGATACAGCGGATGGAGCATTATACTGCCCCAGGCTTTGGCAGGAGTACTCTGCGTAGTTATGCTGTATTTCATGGTGAAGTCGTCATTTGGCAGGACGGCAGGATTTATAGCTGCACTGGTGCTTGCACTTACACCGGTTTTTGTGGCTACATCAAGAAACAATACAATGGACAACCTGATGATACTTGTTGTGCTTTGGGCCTGCCTGGTATCATATAAGGCATCATACAGGAACAAACCCGCACTGTTCATGCTGGCTTCGATCCTTATAGGTATAGGGTTCAATATCAAAATGCTGCAGGCATATATGGTAATACCTGCAGTATACGGGGTATTTCTTTTATCACGTTTTATACCTTTCCGCAAGAGGGTTGTCTATGCTCTTCTGTCTTGCTTTTTGATGTTTGCTGTTTCAATTTCCTGGTCCCTGACAGTTGATAAGACTCCAGAGGATGAAAGGCCTTATGTAGGCAGCAGCAGGGACAATTCCGTACTTGAGCTTATCTTAGGACACAACGGTTTAAAAAGACTGGACAGAACCGGAGACGTAAAAACACAGCACGGCACTCCTGGAGCACCTCCTGTCAACTGCATACAAAACCCCGGACTTCCAGGCCCACAGGAGACAGGGCGGGCAGGAATAGCAAGGCTTTTCAACAGGCAGCTTGCTGCACAGGCGGCCTGGCTTTTGCCCCTTGCTCTGTCAGCATTCCTGCTGCCTACTTCAATAGATTACAGCAAGAAGCTTGCAGTTGTTCAGTGGTTTCTGTACCTTGTTCCTATGGCGGCATACTTCAGTTTTACAACAGGTCTTTTCCACAGGTACTACCTGTCTACAATGGCGCCTGCAACTGCTGCACTTTCAGGTATAGCAGTCGTACGCCTCCGGCAGGAATACAAAAAGGGATCGACTGCCGGATGGGCTCTTCCGGCTGCGATATTCATAACGGCATGCGTACAGGCATATATCATATCAACTCAGCAATTCATACCTCATACGCTTATTGCAGTAATCCTGGCGCCTGGGGTTATAGGGCCTTTGGTACTTGTATCAGGCAGGATAAACAGTCTTAAGATAAATAACAGAATGACAAGTATAGCAGGAGCCTGCGCCATGGCAGCATTGCTGATTGCTCCTGCGGTATGGTCCCTTGCCCCAGTTATTTATGGTACAGGCGGGAACCTGCCGGATGCCGAGTTTCCGAACTCAAGGGCACATCACGGTACCGATATGGTGATGTCAGGAACCAGGCTGATACGCTTTTTGAAAGAGAACAGGTCAGATGCGGAGTTTCTAGCCGCTGCGGCTGATGCAAAAGGCATTGCATCAAGGATTATTATCCTGACAGGAGAGCCGGTAATGGCTGTAGGGGGGTTTACCGGTAATGATGAAATTCTCACTTTGGAAAGTTTTTTAAGGGTTGTGAGGGAGGGGAGGGTGAAGTATTTCCTTATTCCACGGCCAACCCAGAATAAAAGGATTAACATGCCTCATGCAGAAGGCATGGCTGGAGGTCATGCTGGTAACGCAGGGATAATACACTGGGTTTTAAAAAACGGCAGACCGGTGGATCCCAGGCTGTGGGAGGAGGGAGGGCTGCCCGGCGGGCGTTATATCCTGATGGACATATCACAGGGAGAACAATTAAAAATAAATATATTCTATAAATAAATAAATAAAATTTATATTTATTCTTGATATTATTAACTATATTAATTACAATATTAATTATATGATGCATCATGTACAAAGGAGGAGTTCGGCATGAAAAAGGAGATGCCGGGGAAATGCCCTGTATGTGGAGGACGGATGCGAATTACGGCGATAAGGTGTTCTGAATGCGACATTAAAATCGAGGGGATATTTGAGCCCTGCGGGTTCTGCAGGCTGACCGAAGTGCAAAAGGGTTTTGCAGAGGTGTTTTTAAAAAACAGGGGAAATATCAGGGAAATTGAAAAGGAACTGGGCATATCATATCCCACTGTCCGTAACAGGCTCGAAGATGTAATAGCTGCCCTGGGGTATACTCCCCCTGACCCTGTGAACAGTAGAAAAAAGCAAGCATTGGACGATTTAAGTTCAGGCAAAATTACGGTTGAAGATGCGCTTAAAATGATGAGGGAAGGCAAATAGTCTTGTTAAGGAGGTTTTGGTAATGAAAGAAGTTGACAGGGAAGAAAAGATGCAGGTACTCAAGATGATAGAAGAGGGTAAGGTATCCCCGGAAGAAGCACTGGAATTGCTTACGGCACTTGAAAAAAAGCAGGACGGTGCGGCAGGAGGCTTTCCCAGGTGGCTGAGAGTCAGGGTAAAGGAGAAGGGAGACAAGACCAGGGTAAAGGTAAACCTTCCGATATCACTCGTTCAGATAGGACTCAAGCTTGGAAGGAGCTTTGTGCCGGAACTGCGTAACGCAGGTCTTGAAAAAGAGGATATAGAAAACATAATGAGAGCCATCAAGGATGGAGCAGAGGGCAAGATAGTGGAAGTTGAAGATGAAGACAATGACACTACCGTTGAGGTTTTTGTAGAGTAGTGTTTCTGCAGCCCCTCATGAATAGAGCAAACGGAATAAGGCATATGAAGGCCATTATCAGTAGAGTTACAACCGTTAATATGTCAACAGGACTGCCTGATGAAACGGATTGATGTATTACGAGTGGAAGAAGGCCTACTGAAAGCATGCCGTATGACAGGAGCAGTCCTGCTCCTGTCATGTATCCCAGCGGTTTCCTGCGAATAAGAGAATAAGCTGACACCAAAAGAGCGGGGCACATTATTATGAGATCATCCATCCAGAGGGAAATTTCCTGAATATCTACAGATGTTTTACCATAGGCAGCACTTATTATAAGA
>CAYYGK010000007.1:0-4504 GCA_964471145.1 uncultured Eubacteriales bacterium
ACACCCATAACAGGCGAAGAAATTATGGATCTTGATAAATACTGCAGCGAAAGGTGCATTGAGCTTGTGCCAAACCAGAACAGCTTTGGGCATATGGGAGCGTGGCTGGAACTGGACAAATTTCAACATCTTCGAGAATGTAGCGAGAGGTTCAAAGGCCCCGGAGGGGAATACAAGGACCCTGGTACATTAAACCCGCTGGATAAAAGATCTCTGGAATTTGTTGATGCTTTGTATGATGAACTGCTTCCTTACTTTACATCAGAACTGTTCAATGTGGGACTGGATGAGCCATTTGAGCTTGGACTGGGTAAAAGCAAAGAAGAGTGTGAAAAGTCAGGAAAAGGAGTTGTCTACCTGAACTATCTTAAAGAGGTCTATCAGCTTGTGAAAAAACACAACAGGAAGATGATGTTCTGGGGAGACATTATAAAGGAACATCCTGAGCTCATACCCCAGCTGCCATCTGATGCTATAGCAATGGAATGGGGATATGAAGGCGACATGGACTTTGACGCCATTTTAAAAAAATACTGTGATGCAGGCATAAGCTTCTACATCTGCCCGGGTACCAGCAGCTGGAATTCTATTGCAGGCAGAACTGATAATATGAAGCAAAACCTTTTGAATGCTGCCCGGTCCGGTAAAAAGTTTGGTGCTGGAGGCTATCTGATTACCGACTGGGGTGACAACGGGCACTGGCAGTATCTGCCTGTAAGCTATCCGGCTTTTGCATATGGTGCGGCATTGAGCTGGTCTGAAGGTGATAACAATTATGTGGATGTTGAATCTTATCTTAATAAATTTGTATTCAAGGACATAAACAAAGTGATGGGCAGATTTATAATGGAACTGGGCAATTATAATAAAAATGAAAGCGACTCTTTTTCCAACTGTACAGGTACTGTTCAGATGTTGTACTCTGAAGTAGATGATATGTACTATGCAGATTACATGCACAAAGATGATTTTTCAAAAGTAAAGAGGTATGTTGGAGAACTGGAAAAAGAGCTGGACAAAACCTGTATGAATTGTGAAGACGGGCAGCTTATTGAAGCCGAGCTGAGGAATGCCGTTCTTTTTATCAAACATGGAGCAGATATAGGCATATTAAAAAAAAGCAATATGCAGGGATCTGAATCAAAGGCATATCTCAAAAAACTGAATATTGATATATCAGTTATTATGAGCAGGCATGCGCAGCTTTGGCTTGAAAGAAACAGATATGGAGGGCTGGATGAAAGCCTGGGACGGTTGAGGAAGCTTAAAAAACAATATGAATACATGATAAACAGAAAGGAAGGTTAATATGTCCGATATGCTTGTAAGACTGTATGATTTGCCTCAATGTGTGAGGGCCAACGAATACATGCAGGCTGAAAAAATTGACATACGCATGGCCATGGCACAGAACAAATCACAAATTGTCAAATGGGTAAAGGACAATTTTAATGAAGGCTGGTCATCAGAGTGTGATGTTGCATTCTCAAACAATCCCGTAACTTGTTATATAGCAGTCAAAAACAACAAAAGGATAATAGGGTTTGCCTGTTACGAGACGACCAATAAGTGCTATTTTGGACCTACAGGGGTACACGAGGATTTCAGAGGAAATGGAATAGGGAGCATACTTCTTGTTAAAAGCCTGCTGGGCCTTAAGCACATGGGTTATGCATACGGTTTTATTGGAGGAGTATCAGGCGCCCAGGGGTTTTATAAAAAGGCTGTTGACGCAGTTGAAATACCTGACTCAGAGAGTTCTGTTTACAGAAACTCTCTGGGGTTTGAGAAGTACTGACACAGTACGTTTATAAGGAGGGGTAAATGTGTATGGCTATCTACTTGGAATTGACTTTGGAACAGGCGGGGCAAAGGCCTGCGTAACAGATTCGGAGTTAAACGTGCTTTCCTATGCATTCAGGGAATATGACATAATCATGCAAAAGCCGGGCTGGTCTGAACACAATCCGGTGTGTTACTGGGGAGTGACTTGTGAGATCATAAAAGAATGCATGCATAAGGCTAATTTAAAACCGGCCCAAATAAAGGGCATAGGCACCTCATCAGCGCTTCCGTCCATGGTCATGGTGGATGGCGAAAATCAACCCATTAACAATGCATATAACCTGATGGACAGAAGAGCAGCAAGACAGGTTGAATGGCTCAAAGAAAACCTGGGAGCGGACAGGTTATTCAAGCTGTCCGGAAACAGGCTGGAGGACCATCCACTGCTGGTTAACCTGATGTGGGAAAAGGAGAACAGGCCCGAAAGTTACAGAAAAATAAAAAAGGCACTTACCATAGATGGCTATATAAGGTTTAAACTTACGGGAAAGGCAACGGTAAATTATTCCAATGCTGCTTTTTATGGAGTAGCTTACGATATATTAAACAGGAAATTTGATGAGAAAATAATGCAGCTGATTGGTATAGACATTGAGCTGATGCCGGATATACATGCCTGTGAATCATTAATCGGTGAAGTCACAGCTGAAGCGGCAGAACAAACCGGGCTGACCGCCGGTATACCGGTTGCAGCAGGGCAGGCGGATGCATGTGCAGGCTGGATAGGCGGAGGAGCTGTGGAAGAAGGAGATATCCAGATGAATCTGGGGACATGTGGGAACTTTGGAATAATACATAAAGATCCCGTTTTCATTGACAGCATGATTGCATGTGCTTACACCATAGACTCTGAGAATACTTATGTAACAATACCTACAACTACAACAGGCGGACAGCTGATTAGATATATGAGGGACAATTTTTCTCACCTTGAAGTTGCAACGCAGCAGCTTACAGGTATAGATGCATATGATGCATTAAACATGGAAGCTCAAAAAGTCAGGCCAGGTAGCGATGGACTAATAGTACTTCCGTATCTGATGGGTGAAAGGACGCCACTTTGGGATTCTGATGCCAGGGGCGTAATATTCGGGCTCTCCCTTAATCATACCAAGGGACATTTAGTAAGGGCTATGATGGAATCAGTCGCATATGCCCTCTATCATTCCTTTACAATAATCAAACAGACAGGAAAAAGAATAAATTCTCCCATTGTGCTTAATGAAGGCGGGGCTAAAAGTAAATTATGGAGAAGGATTATTACCGATGTTTTCAATGTTCCCACTGTACTTGTGAAAAACAGGGCCGGAGCTCCCTATGGAGATGCAATACTTGCAGGTGTTGCTTCAGGAGTGTTGAAGGACTACTCTATTGCAAAGCAGAGGGCAGAGTACATTGAAGGATTGGAACCTGTAAAGGAAAATCATCAAATGTATATGGAGTTCTTCAATATATTTAAAAAGCTTTACAGTCATCTAAAGGAAGACTTCAGAGATCTGGCGCAATTAAAAAACAAGCTGGTATAAGGGAGATAACCATGCCGCATGTGACATTAAAGGAAATACTTGCTGATGCAAGGCGGAAGAAGTATGGAATACCATGTCTTCTAGGTGGCAATCTGGAAATGATAACCGGCCAGGTCAGGGCCGCAGAGGATAGGAATTCTCCACTGATTCTTTGTTATAACAGACAGCTTACTCCAGGAGTGCCCATGGAGCTTACAGTTCCACTGATGATAAATGCTGCAGAAAGATCAAAAGTTCCGGTGTCAACAATACTTGACCACGCATCTGAATATGGACCTATAATTCAGGCTTTAAGACTGGGGATATCTTCAGTGATGTTTGACGGTTCATCACTTAAGTACAGTGAAAATGTACACATGAGCCGAGAGATTGTCAAAATTGCACATGCAGCAGGCGTGTCTGTAGAGGCAGAACTTGGTTATGTAGGTGGTTCAGCCCTGGAGAGGGGAGAGGGGGGCTCACTAAACAGTACATTCACCCGCCCAGGGCAGGTGGCAGACTTTGTGGAAGAGACTGATGTGGATGCACTGGCTATATCATTTGGCAACTCACATGGAAGCTACAGGGGGGTACCTTTATTGGACCTGAAAAGAGTAAAGGATATACATGATAATTCACTGATACCACTGGTAATGCATGGCGGTTCCGGCCTCAGCAGTGATGACTACAAAAAAATTGTAGCAAGTGGAGTCAGCAAGGTAAACTATTATTCAGATATGTCCATGGGTGCAGTCAAAAACTTGAAGGAACTGACAGCCAAAGATGAGCAGTATCCTGGATTCCACAGCATTATAAAGCAAAATACGGACTACTTCCATAAGGAGACACAGAAACTGCTGGACGTTCTTGGATGTTCCGGCAAGGCAGGAAACCAATAGAATCGAAAAAAGGGTGATTTGTATGAAGAAATCAATATTTGGATTAATAATTACAACAAGAGGCTTTTTCAACCCCGTTCTTGCACAGGAAGGAAGAAAAATGCTCATGGAAAAGCTTGATGAAATGGGATATGAATATGTTGTTTTATCCGAAGATGATACAAAATATGGCACAGTTGAAACTGTTGAGGATGGGAAGAGAAGCGCCGAGTTATTTTACAAGAAAGCACTTAAAAATGATACGACGAATTCCAA
>CAYYGK010000007.1:4514-17283 GCA_964471145.1 uncultured Eubacteriales bacterium
TTACAAAAACAAAAAAAGCATAAACGGGATTATTGTGTGTGCACCAAATTTTGGCGATGAAATTGGAGTAATCACAGCATTAAATGAAGCCAATCTTGATGTACCAGTACTTGTGCAGGCATGTGATGACCATCCGGACAGGATGGACCTTGAACACAGGAGGGATGCTTTCTGTGGAAAGCTGTCAATATGCAATAACCTGTACCAGCATAATATAAAGTTTACAGATACAACACTGCATACCTGTTCCATTGACAGTTCCGGGTTTACTGAAGACATTCAGTTTTTTGACAGGGTATGTTCCGTAGTAAGCGGAATGAGAAAAGCAAGGATAGCCCAGATAGGAACGAGGCCCACTCCTTTCCAGACAGTGAGGTATTCAGAAAAGCTGCTTCAGGATTCAGGCATAACAGTTATACCTGTTGATTTGTCCCGGATAATTTTCCAGGCTCAGGAGATGGACAATACGCAAGAGGTACTTGACAGAATAGATGAAATAAAGGCATATGGCACAATAGCCTGTCAAACCGGTGAAGAGGCTATAATAAAATCAGCTAAACTATCTATCACAATAGAAAAGTTCATGGACGAGAACGAATGCAATGCAGGGGCTGTTCAATGCTGGGATTCCATACAGTTAAATTATGGGTGCGCTGCGTGCCTGCCAATGAGTATAATAAACGAAAAAGGAAGGCCTATGGCATGTGAAACTGATGTGACAGGTGCTGTGGCCATGTATGCATTATATCTGGCATCCGGTCAATCACCCGGCTACTGTGACTGGAACAATAATTATATGCATGAAAGGAACAAGTGCATAGTAATTCACTGCTCGAGCTTCCCTAAAAGCTTCATGAGCAATGAATTTGAAATATCCAGCCTTGATGTATTAGGTAATTCACTTGGGTATGAAAACTGCTTTGGAGGTCTTAAAGGAAAGATAGCAGCGGGCCATATGACTTTTGTAAAGGTTTCTACAGATGACAAAAAAGGAGCTGTAAAGGCATATACAGGTGAAGGTGAATTCACCAATGATCCTGTAAAGACTTCCGGAGGCGTGGGAGTATGCAGAATAAACAATCTTCAGGATCTTATGAAATATATTTGCAAAAACGGTTTTGAGCACCACGTAGCAATAAATCGTTCTAATTCTTGCAGGGTATTAAAGGAAGCACTCGGCAATTATCTGGGATGGTCTGTATATATTCACAAGTAATATGAAAACCACACGTATATTTTCCCACTAAATATGTTGCGGGGAAGGAGATTGATGCGTTTGACAGAAGAAGATAAAACAAGGGAACAGATTGTTGAAACGGGCAGGAGATTATACATGAAAGATTTTGTTGCAGCTAATGACGGCAATATAAGTGTTAAACTAACCGAAAATGAACTGCTGATAACTCCTGCCGGTGTCAGTAAAGGGTTTATGTCACCTGAACAGATTGTAAAGATTGACATGTCAGGCAGAGTCATCAGCGGTATTTCAAAGCCCACCTCTGAAATGAAAATGCATCTTGCTGTGTACAGGATAAGAGAGGATGTAAATGCTGTTGTACATGCCCATCCTCCTGCAGTCACAGGGTTTGCGGCTGCTGGTAAGGCACTTGATAAAATAATTCTGCCTGAGGTCATCTTAAGCCTGGGAAGCAGGATTGAATTATGCGAGTATGCAACACCTACAACTGATGAAGTGCCAGGAGCTGTTAGTAAAAAGATTGGAACATCCAATGCATTGATACTTTCCAATCATGGAGCGTTAACAGTGGGATCTGAGCTAATGCAGGCTCATTACAGAATGGAAACGCTGGAGGCGGTTGCAAAAATTACTTTTTATGCAAAAATGCTGGGTAATGAAAATGCATTAACTGACAGGCAGATAAAGAAGCTTTACAATATAAGTAAAATGCCTCAACCAGATTAAACAGGAAGCGAAGGGTTATAGAGGAGGACTTGTGAAATTAACAGGCCTGGAAGATTAATTGTTTTTAACCTGGAAAGAGGACATTATATACTGGAAGGTCGACTTATGTTGCAATATGGTTATGGGATGAAACTAACCTCCCATACATTTTATTGGTTACAGGTGATGGTTTATGGTAATAGAAAAAATGATAGAGGAGAAAGATTACAGCGAAGATAAGTAGGAGACAGAAAAAACATGGGAAAACGCAATAAACCTTGCAGATGGTATAAAACAGAAACGGAAAGGCTTGTCTGATTTAACACAAAGCTTTTAGGGAGATTCATTCATATTCTTTTTTGTTCACAACTACTGTGTACGTGCGCGCATACTCCCACTGCCGTGATGTAACCTTTATTTTTATAGTGTTTTTAGGCTGGTTAAGCAGTATTTTGCCAGGTTCTGTGTTTTCTCCGTTCAATGTAACAGAAAGATGTGCCCTGGGGTCTGCAGGTTTGACATCCAGCGTGATATTCTGTGCATCTGCGGGGATTTCCGTAGAAAAATTTTTGAGTATGGTGTTAAAGGGGGGATCAAACTGTGCGTTGACTGTATTGTCAGCCTCACTATATGTAAGCGACAGTTCCAAAAGGTATACGTTTGCTGAAACAGCCTTTTTGCTGGTTTTGGTTGTGTTTTGCTCATTGGTATTCGAATTTTGGCTTTCATAGGTGATCTGCCTTGCCAGTCTTGCATGTATTACAGATCTTGTATCCTTACCCAGAAGATTGTTGCATGTTGAAATAGTCAATATTTTATCGGTTGGAAGCAACCTGGCACCATATTCATACACTGACCGCTCATTTATTTGGCTAAGAAAACTCATATATGATTTGTCTGTGTTAAAGTGTACCTGCCTGTAGTTATCCGAAGCATCGCAGTAATATGTTGAAAAAACCTCATATTCCAGACGGGTATTCAAAAGGTCAAGATAGATTTTTGTTTTGCTGGTATGGTATTCAGGCTTTTGGGGATACTGCTTCAAATTTCCGAACATTGATTTGTCGTTCATGGCGTGACCATAAAGTATAATATGCCTGCCGGGGGCTGAAGAGTCGTTCCTGTAATCCATGAATATTGAACCTGCGTATGAGTAGTTTCCATAGAAATCCCTGTGAAGGTAGAGAACATTGTCTTCCGAATGCATAACAGGGTAATCAATTTTCTTTATATAACCGGGTATGTGTATCCATCCAACCATGTGACTGTTTTGTTCAGCCAGCTGTGCATACTCACAGAATATTCCGTCTTGATTAAGTTCAGAGGAGTCCCCCTGAATCACACTGTAATAGTATTCGGGTTCTTTTGACTCTTCAGTGGATGTTTCAGATACAGAGTGTCCAGTCTTATTCTGTGTGTTTTTGAAGGTTGCTTCTTCGGTAATCTCAAATGCTGAAGAAAACCTCTCCTGCGGGTTTGCGGATTCCACATTTTCCCTGAGCTTACTGTACTGTCTGTTGTCATGATAGTAACCGTAAAGCCTTTCTGTTATCCTGTATACTGAGAAGACAAAAACACATGCACTTGCTGCAATCAAAACGGTATACAATGTTTTTTTGGATGTTTTCAAAAAACCACCTGTCTTAAATTCATAAAAGTCTTTTCAGGATGTTTACTATGTATTCCCATGTGCGGCGTGCGGAAGCGATACTCATTTTTTCGTTGACTGTATGCGCATCCTGGATATCCGGCCCAAGTGAAATCATATCTACATCGGGAAACCTTTTGGACAGTATTCCGCATTCAAGACCTGCATGGATGGATGTTACCATGGGTTCCTTGTAGAAAAGGTCCCTGTATACATCCCTGCATACCTTCCGCACAGGAGAGTTATCTATAAAGGGCCATTCCGGATAGTCATTTAAGAACCTGCATTCAGCCTTTGTGTTGCCTGCCACGCAGGAAATCCTCTGAGCGACATATTCCTTGCGGCTGTTTGATGAACTGCGTACCAGACTCGAAAGCACCATTGTGTCATCCTTCATTGATAGGGTTCCCAGATTGCAGGAGGTCTGTACAAAGCACTGGTTGACATGGCTTAAGTCCTGAACGCCGTCGGGTATGAGCGTAATTATGTCCAGAATTCTGTTGCGGGTTTTTCGGGTCAATGTGGAAGAGGGCTTGAACCCTGATATATCCAGAGAAACACACATGCCAGGCTCAGTCCCTATATATTCGTTTCTAAATACTTCTTCAAATTCGGTAATCAATCCGGGCAGCCTTTCGGCATGCTTCTGTCTGGTTATTATAACGGCCTCCGCATGGCATGGAATGGCATTTAGTTTATCTCCGCCCTCAAACGACACAAGATTATACTTTATACAGTTTTTTAAACCTCTTAGTATCCTTGTAAGAAGCACTATTGCATTGGCCCGCTGCTTATGGATATCTGAGCCCGAATGACCTCCTTTAAGGCCATGTACCCGGATGGTAAATGCGGTTGTATCTGATTTTGTTTTGTTCTTTGTTTTCAAAACAATATCAATACATGCTTCAATGCCTCCCGCACAACCACCAATCAGTACACCTTCATCCTCAGAATCAAGATTTATAAGAGTCCGGCCTGCAAATCTTGCAGGGTCTATTGCAAAAGCTCCTTCCATTCCTGTTTCCTCACCTGTTGTGAACAGAACTTCTATAGGGGGATGTGTGAGGTCATCCGATTCAAGAAGAGTCATGATATATGCAAGTGCAATACCATTGTCGGCACCCAGGGTTGATCCTTTGGCTCTGAGCCAGCCGTTTTCCTCAACGGGATTTATTTCAGGCGCCGGATTGTTCTCATTGCCGATGCATACCATGTCCATATGTCCCTGCAGTATTACAGGGGGTGAGTTTTCACACCCTGCAGCCCCCGGCTTTTTTATAATGACGTTAAGCGCTTCATCCTGTTGGGCATCCAGCCCTAAATCCTTACCAAAATCAACAAGATATGAGCTGATTCGTCCTTCGCTGCCGGAGCACCTTGGTATGGACGAAACCGTTCTGAAATTTTCCATTACCCTGTTAAAACTGCTCTCCATTTTATCTTCCTCCCCGTTATTACTGTTCGGGTTCTATCGCAACTGCGGCTAAACCTTCACTGAATGTACGAGCCTTATTGAACTGCGGCTTTAGCATATAATCTCCGTCTTTATTTATGTAACCCCACATACCCGTTTCCATATCTCCTTCCAGAACAGCTGCAAGTCCTTCTGAAAAGCTTAAGGCATAGTCAAATTGAGGTTCTATTATCATGTTGCCCGCGCTGTCGATATAGCCCCATTTACCATCGCGTGAATTGCCTGTCTGAACAGGTGCAAGGCCATCACTGAAATGCCCTGCATTTGCAAAAACAGGCTCAATGACTGTTTCACCTGTGCTGTTTATAAACCCCCAGTCACTGACCTCATCATAACTGAGTTTTATAACGGCAAGGTCTTCACTGAATGTACCGCAATATGCATATTGCGCTTCAATGACAACATTTCCTTTCCTGTTGATATAGCCGGCATCTGCTGTTTCCCCTTCCCCTTCTACGTATACTGCAAGCCCCTCACTGTAAACCGAAGCAATATCAAATCCGGGTTCTATAACTGTTTCTCCCCGGACATTTATGTAACCGTATTGCTCCGACTTGGCAAATTTAACAGGTGCAAGCCCTTTGACAAATATTGATGCATCCTTGAATTCACCGGTGATAACGGTATTGCCTGAGGTGTCAATAAAAGACCAGGTGCCTTTTTTTTCGTCGCCTGTCCGAACAGGGCACAGTCCTTCGTTAAAGGCTCTTACCATGCCGTATTTATAGCTTACAACCAACTCACCCGATCTATCTATAAAGCCCCACAACCCGTATTGGGCATCTCCCCTTCTGACAGGAGCCAGGCCTTCCTTGAAATAGATTGCCTCATTAAACTGTGGCTGTATGACAAAGCTGCCTCCACTGTCTATAAACCCAAAAAGATAATCAGGCATGCAGCCCGTTGCCGAAAAGGCAAAAGCAGCTATAAGAATTGTCAGCACTATCTTCTTTAACATGTATAAAGAACCTCCCAGGGGTATGTCTTTAAAACGGTCCCTCTATTAATATTACCATTTTAATTGAAAAACTTCCATACCACAATGCAAGATCAACGTCTGAACAGTGCAGACCTTAAAACCTTCAAAAGAATTTTCAGCTTAAAACCCAGGGCGACTTCTCCGGATACATTCTTCCTTTTGAGCGTTATTGCAGTACCGTCCGGGTTCTGCCGGGCTGTACGGACATTATCCTGAATGGAAGATGTTTTTTCAGACGACAGACTGGTAAAGGGGGTGCCTGAACAGAATACCTTAATCTTCTGCATGCTTTGTGTGTAGGGCATATCACCAGCAAACGGAAATATACCGAGTATGAAACGGGCAGAAGATCCGTTGTATGCAGGGGCAAGAGACTTAAACTGCGGTACAGCAGCAGTTGTGATTTCAGCTCCCAACCCGCTTCCATAGCTTTTATGGTGTCGCTGCTTTCCGTGATAGGTGCCAAAGGGATTTAAGAAAATCGAAGTGCCGGTACCTTCTTTTCTAGTACGCATAGGGCAGAATGCAAATGAAGAAAGAACGGTCGTATCACTCCCTAAGACAAAACCCCTGGCTCCGTCGGTTATTCCGGTAAATCCTGCAGTGATGTGGTGATTGAAGGAATCAAGCTCTTTGTTGTTTTCATCTGCCCTCTCAAAATCAAGTATACTGTACCTTCCCAAATCGCCCTGGTAGTTGTGCTTTATGATAACGGGCGGCCCTGTTAACATAGGTTTGAGCTGGAACGGTGCCACCTCTTTCCACTTGTTATCACAGTACCTGTCAAGTGACGCAATTTCATTAAATATTGTATCGTTTTCCGGTGTTCGGGGATACTGTATGTCAATGCCTGCAAAAAGACCATCAATAATATCAGTCATAAAAAGCTTCAAAATGCAGTGGCCGGGGGAAATTTGGCCAGGTACATCTATACTGTATTTGAACCTGAAACCTGCCATAAGCCCATGTTGGGCAGAAGTCATTATCCCTGTTGAAACATGGTTAAAAGCAATTTTATGCCCCTGTTCCCTTCCATATAACAGATAGCTTTCTATGAAATCAGATTCTCCCGCCTTTTCTCCAAGAAAACGAACCTCTTTTATCGCTTTGCTATCATTTAGTAAAACCTGCGTCCCATTCTTCTTGAGAATGCGGCCGTCTGAATGTACGGCAGACTCTGTCCTCCGGGCCCTTTCAGTTTTAATCATAATATTTATACGGGTCTTTGAATTGTGTGCCGAAGGAAGAAGGGCCAGAACCTTGAGCTGGCTTATTGAACCGTCGCTGTGTCTTGACAGGTCAAGCAGAGCAAAGGGAAGAAGCTCTCCATCAGCGTTTGTAACTTCCATAAAACCCAGTCTGGAAACACATCCTTTTGCAAGATCGGCCGTAATGTTAACAATACTGTTCTCCTGCGGATATACAATGACAGGGATACTGCTTGTATTATTCAAGGCTCTGTTAAAGGACGGGTATTCCGCAAGGCTGCAGGCCTTTTCTGCCTTTTCAAGCATTGATTGTGAAAGACTTACTGCTCTTTTTTCCCTCGTCATATTAAGTACCGGGGTTGAAAGCCCAAAATGGGTGGTGGACAAGAGAAGCATCCTGTCACGGAAGGATTCTTCCGCCAGCTCTCTTGCTTCACTATAAATGGGGCTTTCAGGCTTTTGCTCCAAAAGCATATTGAGTTTCTTCTCTTTTTGTCTTGCACGTTCTATCCTTGACCATAAAAACTGGTTAAAAGGCCTTTCTGACCAGCTTGAATAGCCGTCAAATGACCCGTCTGCAATATCCTGGTTGAATGTAATCTCTTTCAGGGGGGTATGAGTGTCCAGATAGCTACCGGGTGTAATAAAGCTGACGTAATCAAGACTTGCAACATTTTTAACCAGACCTTCAAGCCCGTTTGTGTTGGGAAGCCAATTAAGGTATGCAGGAAGTTTCAGCCCGTACCACAGAACGGCATCTGCATCCATGTTGATATGTACAAGAACATCATGCCGTATTTCACCATTTAGCTGTTTGCGGTGCAGCTTTTTGACCAGCCCCTTAAGTGATATGAAGTCAGGAAGGTCCGCATGGCTTATCATGGGTAGAATAACAGCATCATTTTCCCCATGCCTGTATGTTAAGGGATTGAATGCATTTTCCAACGGAAGAAGGGGTATGAGTGTCCTGAATCCGTCAAACGGGACGCTGCTGTAGTATATGCACAGTGCTTTTATTCCCAGTTTTTTATAGACACTGAGATTTGAGGGTGTAAAGAACATCTCCTGAGGCCTTACGACAGGACGGTAGCTTCCGAATATATCCATAATACCCGAACCGTTTTTATTCGATATTGTCCATTCTACGGAAGCAGAAAGTTCTTTTTCGTTCATGCAGCTTGACATCCCGTTGTTATAAGACATCAGGATAATCTCATCCCTTCCGCTCAAAACTCTATGTCTTACCCGTTGCATGATATCCGGTGCGTACCTGGGAAGAATTTTTTCAAGAGAATATGCGTTTTCAAAATCCCATGTCCCCCTTACATCAATCCCTTTATTGTTAAGGGAGTCAAGTACGTCAAGTATGTGACGGATTATCCTTATGTCCTCTCCGAAACCCCTTTCATCATTAGAATCACCCCTGAACGAATGATAAAGGTTCACATGAAACCCAAAAGCGATATATACCCTGCGGTCCATTTAACTCCTCCGATAACATTGTCATACTTAAGTCTTCCATCATATTTCTATATATTATTACAAAATCCTTTTTTCTCAAAGCATTTCAAGATCAAAAAAGGCCTTCAATTCACCCACTTTCTCCTTTTTGTGGTTTAGCAGGGGAGGATTCCATGAATGACGGACCTTTTCCAAATCGCAGTCGTCTATTATGCCTAACTGCCTGAGCAATTCAATTGCAGCAGGGTCGACCGCCCTCAGGCTGCCGTCTTCTATCCTTAAGGCACACCCGGTCTTTTTGCCGATAAGCCCTGTGCAGTGTGCCCCTTCAGCACCTATTTTTGATATCAGCCGATCACCGAAGTTCTGCATAAGCAGGGTGTCCAGTCTTTTGTCGCCACCTATCAGCCAGGGGTGCGACACCATTGAAGCCACAACTTTTTTTTGCAACATTGCATATCTGCCATTCATAAATTCTGTATCGGCAAGGTTTGCATAAGCACAAGCCATGTTGCTGAGCGGCAGCCCATATACCGGGAGCCCGCAGCCGTCTACACCCTTTAGGATTTTTTGTTGCGGTACCCTGCAAAAATCAGATACAGTTCTGTCAAACAGGTCATGTATGGGGTGGTCAACGCACAGATATCCCTCAACCGGGTAACCCAGAGCTTTGGAAGAAGCAATAAATGCCAGGTGCTTGCCTGAGCAGTTGCAGTGGAGAGGTGTGGGTGCGGATCCTGAGGCATAGAGTTCTCTTTCCGATTCCTTGTGCAAAGGAGGGTGTGTTCCGCACTGCAGTTGCTCTTCACGCACACCTATCTTTTGTATTATTTGTTTTAACAAATCTGTATGCCGTTTTTGGCCGCTGTGCGATGATGACATAATCGCAATTTCCTCTGTGGAAAGGCAGTATTTCTCTGCTATGCCGGTAGTGAGTGCGGCAACAGTGAGAATTGGTTTAACCGCAGAACGGAAAAATGTAAGTCTGTCAGGATTGCCAACATGATAGAATAAATGTCCGTTACTGTCTGTAACGGCAATATGGCCGTAATGAAGACTTTCTGTAATGCCGCTTCTTATGACCTGTACAAGAACCTGTGGCATGCTTTCATCTCCCTTGAAAATATGATTGCCTAAAGTTGCCTGTATAATAAGGGTTGTGGTATAATTCTATAACACTATGTATAAGAAAAGGTGATTCAAAAATGGCTGACAGAATTAAGATGAAGATACCGCTTGTCGAAATGGACGGAGATGAAATGACCAGGGTCATATGGGAAGAGATTAAAAATATACTTATTAACCCGTATGTAGAACTTAAGACAGAATACTTTGATCTCGGTCTTAAGAAGAGAGATGAGACAGATGACAAAATAACAGTGGATGCGGCGCTTGCAGTCAGGAAATACGGTGTAGGTGTTAAATGTGCTACCATAACACCCAATGCACAGAGGGTTGAGGAATACAGTCTGAAGAAAATGTGGAAAAGTCCCAATGGAACTTTAAGGGCTATACTTGACGGGACGGTTTTCAGGGCACCCATCACGGTGAAAAATATAAAACCTTTTGTAAGGAACTGGCACAAGCCCATTATTATAGCAAGACATGCTTACGGGGACATATATAAGGATGTTGAGATAAGGATTGACAAGCCCGGTAAGGTTAATCTGACATATTCGCCGGACAATGGTGAAGACATATCTGAGATAGTACATGAGTTTAGCGGCCCCGGCGTTGTACTTGGCATGCATAACACCGACAGGTCCATAAGAAGCTTTGCAAAGTCATGTTTCAACTATGCGCTGGAACAGAAACAGGACCTGTGGTTTTCAACCAAGGATACCATTTCCAAAACATATGACCATACATTCAAGGATATTTTTGAAGATATATACAGGAACGAGTATGAGGAACGTTTCAGGCAGGAGGGAATAGAGTATTTCTATACCCTGATCGATGATGCTGTTGCAAGGGTTATAAGGTCAGACGGCGGAATGATATGGGCATGTAAGAACTACGATGGGGATGTAATGTCGGATATGATTGCAACTGCTTTCGGCAGCCTTGCCATGATGACATCGGTACTGGTTTCCCCTGACGGCTGCCATGAATATGAAGCAGCCCATGGTACTGTTCAGCGTCACTACTACAGGCATCTTAAAGGCGAGAATACATCCACAAATTCCATGGCTACCATATTTGCATGGACCGGTGCACTTAGAAAGCGTGCTGAGATAGATGGCATAAAGGAACTGGTTGATTTTTCAGACAGGCTTGAGAGGGCGTCAATAAAAACAATAGAAAGCGGAACGATGACAGGTGATCTTGCGAGGCTTGCTGACAATGAAGAGAAAAATACCGTGAATACTTTGGAGTTCCTTGAAGTGATAAAATCTAATCTTGAAGAATAGAATACTACTGGCGCATTATGCCGGAAAATTCTATATTGACCTTTTCCATGAGTTTCTGGCATATCTGGCCCGCATGCCTGTTGTTCGCATTAGTATTAAATCCCTTTTCAGTTACCGGGAGGCGCACAATGAAATTACTGCCTCTTCCCGGAACGCTTTTTACATTAATGTTGCCGCCGTGCATTTCAACCAGGGATTTTGTGAGTGAAAGGCCGATTCCGCCGCCCTCATGTGTACGGGTGAAAGTCTTATCAAGGCGGGAAAATCGCTCAAAAATCACTTCATGTTTTTCTGCAGGTATTCCTGGACCTTCATCCTTTACTGAGACGACAACCTGATGTCCCTGGTCCTGAAGCTGTACTTCTACAGTACCGCCAGGATCTGTAAACTTCACAGCATTTGATAGCAGGTTAAGTACGATTCTCTCAACACTTTCACTATCAAAAGCCCCCGATATGTCTTCCGAATCGGTATCGAATATTATTGATATATGGTATTTGCTCAAATAGGAAGCAACCGTCTGCACTATTTCTTCTATCACCTGTACGATATTAATCTGCTGCAGATTCAGCTCGAATGTTCCGGAGTCCATTTCGGATATGTCTATCAAATTGTTAATTATCCTGAACATTCTGTAACAGTTGTCCTTCATTATGTTAATTTTACCTGCGGTGCCTTTTCCCTCTGCCTTCATTGTTCCATTCTGCAGATATTTGTCGAAAAGCTGTACCAGCCCCCAGATTACATTTAGGGGAGTTCTAAGCTCGTGAGAAATATTTGTTAAAAAATCAGTTTTAAGCCTTTCATACTCGATTATTTTTCTTAAAAGCCTTTCTTCCTTTTTAAGCCTCTGACGGAGTAGTTCCAGCTCCTTTTCCTCTGTCAGGTCCCTGAAGATTGACAGTATACATACCTGCTTTTTGTAATGAAACTGGATGGATGTGCGTTCCGTATCCTTTTCATCACCGTCCATGTTTATCATTATATCTTCCTTGACAAGATGATTTCTGTGATGGCGGAGAATGTCGGATACTTCCTGATCCATATACTGACGGTCACGATATTTCATAAAATCGGATATATGCCTGCCCTCAACATCCTTTAGCGATGAGGCGCCAAGAAATTTAACACCCTCTTCATTTGTATAAAGAATCCCATTATGATTATATATAATCAGTGGATGGTCAAGCATACCCAGCAGGCTGTGACCATTTTGCAGGTTTTTATTGTATCCCTTCATGACATAATACCCCATTCAATATATATAATTACAATTGCACAGACATCACAGCGTTATTATATAACCTGTACACAAAAATGTCCATAATGAACAAAGGTTTGAAAGTAGTTCATTACAACATGAACAGGATGCTCCAGTCACTCCTGCTTTTTTGGAGCAAGTATGATTACAATTGCAGTTTTAAACTCCTTGCTGCTGTCGATTTTGTTTACTGTGAGATGCAAGTTGTATTTATCTACAACTCCAGTAAAGAAATAACCATCGTTTACCTTGTTGTATTTTAAATCCAGTTCTTTCTCGTAAAAACCTGCAACTTTTGAAGCACTGCTTTTTGTCATGCATGTAACGGCGAAAGAGTCTTTACTGTCTTCATGACTTACCATTTGGACGAAAGCATCCTTAAATATTGGGATTGTTTTGTCAGGGTAGTTATCTGGTAAATCCA
>CAYYGK010000007.1:17293-25965 GCA_964471145.1 uncultured Eubacteriales bacterium
CTTTTTTGCAGATTACCGGACAATTCCACCGCTGCGTTTCCGTCATCCATTTTGTACCTGCTCTCTTTTTGGTTAATATCAACATCCACATCTTTGCCATCCACGTTGATTCGTTTACTGCATGACGAAAAACACACCAAAACCATTAAACATGTCAGACCAGCTAAAAAAAACCTTTTCATTACCACATACCTCCACGTATTATTTTTTTCATCTTTCTGTTTTCTGTCATGGTACGTTCCCATTTTAAAGTATATTCACCACATCTTCAATTCCTGCAAAAAATATATTAAAAATTTGTTGACGATAATGTTTATTTGACAAAAAAATATTTCAGGTGTATATTAAAATGGGGGAGAAGTTGAAGTTTTTATACAACCCTGACAAACACCATATTAGCACTTGCCCTTATGTGGGGGAAGTCTTAAACATATATATTTCAATTATAAGGGGGACATAACCTGATATGTTGGGATTCATAGTGGTCGTTTCAGTAGCAGTAGCCGCAGCAACAGGGTTTGCGGCATACAATTTTTATTCGGTTAAGAAAATGGATACCGGTACGCAGCTGATGGGGGAAATCGCAGATGCTATTCACGAAGGTGCAAATACATTTTTGTCACTTGAATACAAGGTCATATATAAAATAGTTGTTCTTATAGCTGCACTTCTGTCGGTTGTTGTTTCCTGGCAAACCGGTACTGCATTTGTGCTTGGGGCGGTTATGAGCAGTACTGCCGGCCTCATAGGGATGAGGATCGCAACGCTGGCAAACGTAAGGGTTTCAAATGCCGCACGTACTACAAAGAACCTGGGGGACACCCTCAAGGTTGCTTTCCAGGGTGGAAGTGTTATGGGTCTTTGCGTAGGCGGGTTTGCCATTCTGGGCCTGGGGCTTGTATATCTTGTATTCGGTAATTTGCTGGGGCAAATGGATGCTGTGCAGCTTCAGATAAAAAGCAACTGGATAGGAATCAACTTTATACCGTTTACGATGACAATTTCGGGATATGCATTAGGTTGCAGCATTATTGCTATGTTCAACCGTGTTGGCGGTGGAATCTATACCAAGGCGGCTGATATGGGTGCAGACCTCGTTGGAAAGACCGAGGCTCATATACCTGAGGACGACCCAAGGAATCCGGCTACCATTGCCGACAATGTGGGTGACAATGTTGGAGATGTAGCAGGGCTGGGATCGGACCTTCTTGAAAGCTATGTGGGGGCAATTATTGCAAGCGTGGCGCTGGCTTGCTATATGTATTATACAGAGATTAATTCAGCTCACCCCATATCAGATATACTGATCAAAAAAATGATACTGTTTCCGGTGATATTTGCAGCAATAGGCTTGATATCCTGTGTAATAGGTGTTTTATTTCTAATTGTTAAAAAACTATCAGACAGGCCGCACAGGGAATTAAACATATCGGTCTGGACGTCTGCAATTCTTACAATAGCGGCGACAGGGGTGTTCACTTATTTTCAATTCAGGGGAACCGACTACACCGCTGCAGGTTTTAATGCAGGAGCGCTGTCACCCTGGTTTTCAGCTATTCTTGGTATTGTCAGCGGCATAGTCATAGGAATGCTTGCAGAGTATTTTACCAGTTATGATTTCTCGCCTACAAAGTCTGTTTCAAAGGCTTCCATAGAGGGACCCGCACTTACAATAACACAGGGGTTGTCGGTTGGAATGAAATCCACATTCGCACCTGTTGTTATGCTGGGCCTTACAATCGTTGTTGCGGACTATTTTGCAGGAATATACGGGGTAACCATGGCTGCGATGGGAATGCTTTCATTTGTTGCTACTACTGTTTCAGTTGATACATATGGTCCGATTGCAGACAATGCGGGAGGTATAAGCGAGATGGCCAGGCTCAGGCCGGAGGTGAGAGAAATAACCGACAAGCTTGATTCAGTGGGCAATACTACTGCTGCAATAGGCAAGGGTTTTGCCATAGGCTCCGCTGCATTGGCGGCTCTGTCCCTTCTGGCGTCATATATGCACTCTCAGGCCGGAGCAGGAGATACCAGCGGGTTTCATCTTATGCTCAATGTTATAAACCCTCTTACTCTTACTGGAGGTATAATTGGAGCAGCACTTCCGTTCCTGTTCTCGGGGATTCTGATAGAATCCGTAGCAAAAGCTGCCGGAAAGATGGTGCAGGAGGTAAGACGCCAGTTCAATGAGAATCACGGGATTCTGACCGGGGAGACCAGACCGGACTACAATACTTGCATAGAAATTTCTTCTGCAGGAGCACTCAATGAAATGAAACTGCCTGCCCTGATTGCAGTTTCTGCACCGATTATTACAGGATTTATTTTCGGACCCGAATTTGTGGGAGGCCTTCTTATCGGCACAACCCTTTCAGGTATAATGCTGGCCCTGTTTACTGCAAATGCAGGGGGTGCATGGGATAATGCCAAGAAATACATTGAGACTGGCAGTATTGAGGGCCACAACAAAAACTCCTCTACCCACAAGGCGGCGGTTATCGGGGACACTGTCGGAGATCCCCTCAAGGACACCGTAGGGCCTTCACTTGATATACTGATAAAGATAATGGCCGTTGTCTCTCTCATAGGGGTGTCGATTTTTGGCGACAACAACCTGTTTGATCTTTTGAATATTATTCACTGACAAGAAACAAGGCGGAGCAGATATGAACTGTTTCGCCTTATACATATTTCAATACATGGTCAATAGACTGTCGTTTTTTATTCATTTCGCAATAAAGGTCTTTCCTGTCTTTAAGCAGAGAGGGGACATTGAGCATGTTGTAATCTGCAGGATCAGAGATATCCTCAACCTCATCCCAGGTCAGGGGCATAGACACGGGAGCGCCGGTATCAGGACGCAGGCTGTACTGCCAGGCCATGGTTTTTCCAAATCCATTCTGGAGGTAGTCCAGGTAGACACGGCCTGTTCTCTTGTCAACTGACCTTTCCAGGGTGGTCTTTTGTGGAGCTGCCCTGTTAATCAGTGCAAATATGAAACGAACGAAACCGCTTGTCTGGCCATATGAGTACCGGGGTTGCACAGGAACAAACACATGCATGCCTGTTGACCCTGATGTTTTGGGGTACCCTCGTATACCAAACTCGCAAAGTGCGTGGTTTACCATAACTGCCACCTGTACAGCTTCTTTAAAACCCCGGGGAGGCATCGGGTCAATATCAAATACAGCAATATCGGGACACCGGGGGGAGTTTACGGTGGACAGCCAGGGATGCATTTCTATACAGACCTGGTTTGCAATCCACATGAGGGCAGCCAGGCTGTTGCACACGATATATTCTATTATACGGCCGCCGGATCCTGAAAACATACTGAAAGTGTCCATCCAGCCGGGGGTGTATTCAGGCTTGTTTTTCTGGTAGAAATGCTTACCATGGATACCATCCGGGTACCTTGACATAACAAATGGCCTGTCTTTAAGGTGAGGCAGCAGGTAAGAAGATACATCACCGTAGTATTGTATCAGATGGGCTTTAGTCAGGCCGCTTTCCGGCCAAAGCACCTTTTCAGTATTTGTCAGTGTGAGTGTGTGTTCTCCTGTTTTTACCGTGTGTTTCATCGTTCAACAGGTGTTTTGTTCCTGGTCATGTTTATGCTTGCTTTAAGCGCATCTACAAGGTCCATAACTTCTTCCCCGCGGGGTGATGCAGGTATTGTTACCTGCCTGCCTGCAATCTTGCCTTCAATTATCTGCATCAAGGCCTTACTGTATTCATTTTCATAACTACCGGGATCGAATCCTTCCGACAGGTTGCTGATAAGTCCCTCTGCCATTTCAAGCTCGTTCTGCCTTACGTTGACGTTGTAATGCAGCTCAGCCATCCCGGATAAAGGCCGGATTTCATCCGGGTAGTGCATTGTTTCCATTGCTATTGCTTTGTTGTATACCCTCAGAGCTGCAAGGTTTTCCCTTGACCTGATTACTACTCTGCCTATAGCAGCCATCCTGGTTCTTTCCATAGCAGTTCTAAGGAGTTCGTAAGCCTTTTCGCCTCCCCTGCCGGGTGCGATATAGTATGTCTTTTCAAAATATACAGGGTCTATATCACTAAGATTAACAAAACTTACGATGTTTACTGCCTTGTTTGCTTCCTGAGGGATACTTTCAGTTTCCTCTTTTGTCACTGTGACAAATTTATCCCGCTCATACTCATATCCCCTTGATATTTCATCCGGGGATACTTCTTTTTCGCATGCCGGGCAAAACTTTTTGTATTTAACCGGCGTGCCGCATTTGCTGTGAAGATAGCGGAAACTGATATCACTGGTTTTGACGGCAGGATACAGATTGGCGGGTATGTGAACCAGCCCGAAACTTATGGCACCTTTCCATATGGTACGCATGTTTTACACCTCTTTTTCAATTACTGCTTCCATTTAGTGCAATTTGCGCTGTTAAGATTGTGTTATTAGCCTTTACTTTTTTTTATAGTTAATGTATGCTATTAATTGAAAAACAGGCGGAATGTTTTTCCGTACTACAGGAAATAAAGGAAAGGGAGAATACATACATGAAACAGTATATTGATATTACAAGCGTATATGGCAGGGAGATAATTGATTCAAGAGGAAATCCAACAGTAGAAGTGGAAGTAATTGTTGAAGGCGGTTTCATTGGGAGAGCATCGGTTCCTTCAGGTGCGTCCACAGGTGCGTTTGAAGCTGTAGAACTAAGGGACGGTGACAGCGGGAGGTACCTTGGCAAGGGAGTGCTCAAGGCTGTAGACAATATCAATAACGTAATTGCCCCTGAAGTGGAAGGAATGAATGTGTTTGACCAGGCTGCGATAGACAGCATGATGGTAGAGCTTGACGGAACAGACAACAAGGGAAAGCTTGGAGCCAATGCCATACTGGGTGTTTCTCTTGCAGTGGCAAAGGCTGCGGCAGAAACGCTGGGGCTGGGTCTTTACCAGTATATCGGAGGGGTAAATGCCAGGGTGATGCCGGTGCCGATGATGAACATTATTAATGGCGGTAAACACGCTGATAACAGTGTCAATATCCAGGAATTCCTGGTTATGCCGGTAGGCGCAAAGTCTTTCAGGAACGCCATGCAGATGTGTGCAGAAGTGTTCCATAATCTTAAAAAAGTGCTTAAAGAAAAAGGATTCAGCACAGCTGTTGGGGACGAAGGCGGGTTTGCACCCAATCTTGAAGCAGACGAGGAAGCAATAAAGGTTATTCTGGAGGCGGTTGAGAAGGCGGGCTACAGTACAGATAAGGATTTCAGGATAGCTATTGATGCAGCTGCTTCTGAAATGTACGGGGAGGCAAAGAAGAAGGGTGAGGAAGGAAGCTATTACTTCTGGAAGAGCGATATTATGAAAACAAGGCAGGAGATGGTGGACTTCTGGGTTGAACTTGCTGACAGGTATCCCATAATATCGCTTGAAGACGGACTGGATGAGGATGACTGGGAAGGATGGAAGCTCCTTACCGAAAAGCTTGGAGAGAAGATACAACTCATAGGCGATGACCTGTTTGTTACCAATACCAAAAGGCTTAAGAGAGGAATAGACGGGGGCATAGCAAATTCAATACTGATAAAGGTTAACCAGATCGGTACCCTGACAGAAACCCTTGAAGCTATTGAGATGGCAAACAGGGCAGGTTACACGGCGGTTACTTCCCACAGGTCGGGGGAGACGGAAGATGCAACTATTGCTGATATAGCGGTTGCAACAAACTCCGGTCAGATAAAGACCGGTGCACCGTCACGTACCGACCGTGTAGCAAAATACAACCAGCTGCTGAGAATTGAAGAGGAACTGGGAGAGACGGCACGTTATCCGGGTTTGGATGCGTGGTTCAACCTGAGCAACAAGTAGCTTAAGAAAACTCTGATGTGGAATACTTGTATTTGAGTGTTCTGTATGTTAGAATATGTGATACGGTTCACAGGATATGAAGACAGGATCTTTGGGAGGGAAAGTAAAGTGGGAGCAGGAAGAATAATAGTCAACATACTGCATGTTGTATTCGCACTTTCAATAATAATAATAGTGCTTCTTCAGTCAGGTAAGTCCGCAGGTCTTTCGGGGTCGATAGCGGGCGGGGCTGAGACGTTCTTCGGCAAGAACAAAGGGCGGACACTGGACTCTCTTTTAAGTAAGTACACCACCTTTGCGGCGGTTGCCTTCCTGGTTACGTCAATAGTGCTGTATGTAATTATTAAGGGAATCTAACAGTCCGGCACGATAATAGATGTCATTTTGGGGGTTGCTTAAGATGCAGCCCCTTTTTGGTGTCACAGTGGAATGGAGAATGAATAATGGATGAGATTGCAAAACAGCGTAAAAACAGAATTACAGGATTTCTTAAGGAGAGCACATATAGGCCGCTTACCCTTGAGGAGCTTGCCTGCTCGCTTGCTGTTCCCCAGGAGGGCATGCATAGGTTTACGGCTGTGCTTGAAGACCTTGAAAAAGAAGGCGTGGTTTTTAAGACACGCAAGGGCAGGTATGGGCTGACCGAAAGGATGAATCTTATTGCAGGAAGGCTGCAGGGTAATCAAAAAGGGTTCGGATTCTTAATACCTGATGATGCAAATACACCAGATGTTTTTATCCCTGCCGAATATATGAACGGAGCTATGCACAACGACAGGGTGATAGCAAGGATAAACAAAAAAGGTATTGCAGCAAAGAATGCGGAAGGTGAAATCATCAAGGTTATAGAACGGTCAAATAAGCGCATTGTAGGCAAATATGAACGCAGCGTAAAAACTGGTTTTGTTATACCGGACGACTCCAGAATTTCAGGGGACATATACATACCTGCAGATGAGTCAAACGGTGCGACTCACGGTCAGATGGTTGTAGCAGATATTATAAGGTGGCCGGGCAGGAGAAGAAATGCAGAGGGCAGTATTGTAGAAATACTGGGAGACAGTGATGAACCCGGTGTTGACATACTGTCCATTATAAGGGGGCACAGCTTAAGGGAGAGTTTTCCTCAGGATGTTCTGGATGAAGCCGGGGCCATACCTTCTGTAGTCACACCTGAAATAGCAGCAGGAAGACAGGACTTAAGGCAAAAAAGGATGGTAACAATTGATGGTGAGGACGCAAGGGACCTGGATGATGCCGTTTCAATAGAAAGGCTGGACAACGGCCACTATATGCTTGGAGTACATATTGCTGATGTTTCTCACTATGTAAGAGAAAACTCATCTCTTGACAGGGAAGCTTTGAAAAGGGGAACCAGTGTGTATCTTGTTGACAGGGTGCTGCCTATGCTTCCCAAAAGAATTTCAAACGGCATATGCAGCTTAAACCCCAATGTTGACCGCCTTGCTTTTACTGTGATGATGGAAATAGATAAGGCAGGAAGGGTTTTGGAGCACAGTATTTTTGAGAGTATTATAAACACAAATGAGAGGATGACCTATAAGGATGTTTATAGCATCCTGGAAGAGAATGATACATCTCTAAAGGAGAGATACCATTACCTGCTGGATGATTTTGCAGCGATGAAGGAACTTGCTTTAATACTACATGAAAAAAGAAGAAGCAGGGGTTCTATAGACTTTGATTTTGATGAGGCGAAGGTTATTCTGGATGATGAAGGAAAGCCCATAGAGGTTACAAGGTATGAAATTACGATAGCCAACAGGCTGATAGAGGAATTCATGCTTGCTTGCAATGAAACTGTAGCAGAACATTTTTTCTGGATGGAGATACCTTTCGTATACAGGATTCATGAAGACCCCGACCCGGAGAAGATAAGGAAGTTCTCAGAGTTTGTGTTCAATCTGGGATATACCCTTAAAGGCATCGGGGATATACACCCTGGAACACTTCAGGAACTGCTTGAAAAGGTTAAGGGCACACGCGAGGAACTGATTGTAAGCACAGTTATGCTAAGGTCGCTGCAGAAGGCTAAATACAGCCATAAGAATCAAGGCCATTTCGGTCTTTCTGCCAGATACTACTGCCATTTCACATCACCTATCAGACGTTATCCTGACCTTATTATACACAGAATAATGAAAGAGGAGATAAAAGGTGCACTTGACCAAAAAAGAAGAGATCACCTTTCAGAAGAGCTTGCAGCTGTTGCAAGACACTGCTCCGAAAGGGAGCAGGCTGCACAAGAGGCGGAAAGGGACACCACCGACCTTAAGAAGGCAGAATATATGAAGCAGCACTTAGGAAGTACCTTTGACGGGATTATTTCTAATGTTACATCCTTCGGCATGTTTGTGGAACTTGAAAACACCATTGAAGGACTGGTA
This sequence comes from uncultured Eubacteriales bacterium, assembly GCA_964471145.1. GTDB lineage: Bacteria > Bacillota > Clostridia > Acetivibrionales > STF1-152 > CAYYGK01. The sequence continues at coordinate 25,561 of CAYYGK010000007.1, forward strand.
AGCATGAGTGACCTGTATGATGACTACTACATATATGTTGAAGAGCACTACAGCCTTGTCGGGGAGATGAGCGGAAAGATATACAAGATTGGACAGCCGGTAAAAATAAAGGTTTCGGCTGTCAACCTTTCAAGCAGGAAGATAGATTTTATACTGGCGGAAGGCAACACATCAAACAAAAAAAGAAGCAGAAGAAAAAAAGGCAGACCTTCAAAAAAGGGCAGGTAGGGAAAACGATATTTAAATTTAAGGAGCAAAGCCTAAGCTCTGCTCCCTATTCTTTCACTATTTAAAGTAATACTAATGATATTCTATTGCAAATTTCTTTCCACTTCTGTTTTTCATTAATTTCATTGCTTCCCTTGTTTTATTTTATTCTTCATGCCTAAAGCAATAATAGCAAAT
>CAYYGK010000007.1:25975-29802 GCA_964471145.1 uncultured Eubacteriales bacterium
TCCCTATTCTTTCACTATTTAAAGTAATACTAATGATATTCTACTGCAAATTTCTTTCCATTTCCGTTTTCATTAATTTCCTTCCTTCCTTCCTTCCTTTCTTTGTTTTATTTTATTCTTCATGCCTAAAGCAATAATAGCAAATGATAAGAAAAATTCAACTGCCAGAATTATTATGTACAAAGGATGCATACTATATATAGATTGCCCCTCTACTCCTGTAGTTGTTAAACGGTAATACCAGAAAAACTCATTCCAGATTACTACAATAATCAAATGTGTAAACGAACTAATTAAAAATACTATGCCTATTCTAAGCAGTATTCCCACCTCCATTTATATTATTTTATACAAGATAAAACCATTTTCATTAAAACATAAAAAATAAATAATCACAACACCGATAAATGTCCATAAAAAATGATTATAAACAAATACCACATATTAGCTTTAAATATCAAAGTACTTTTCTTAATATAACAAAATTGCTTATTCATAAGATGCTCCACTTATTTCAAATGTGACATCCTTTGGCATGTTTTTAGTTTTAGCCTCTCGTTAGTTGTTCAGAAAATATTTTGTAAATAGATTGCGATTACTAATTTATGGGTGCGAAATGCAGGATTTATCAAAAAGATGCTAGATAGGCGAAGGCATCATATAATATCCTTGCTATCACAATATTTACCAGGAGATATCCCTTCATGTCTCTTGAAAAGCCTTATGAAGGAACTAACACTGTTACACCCTACTTTCGATGCCAACTCCTTTATTTTTACATCCTTTTGGGATAAGAGAATCTCCTTTGCTTTTTTAACACGATATTCATTGAGATAATATTTAAAATTGCTGCCAGTATATTTTTTAAAAAGTGTACTAGCATAGCATTGAGAAATGTTGAATTTTTCAGCAATCTCCAATTGGGAAATGTCTTTGCTATAATTAAGATGAATGTACTCAAGCATTTCTTCCACTATTTCATTGTCTGTTTTCTGGTTGTCGAGATATATTAATTTACTTAGTCTTGTAAATATTGATTTTATATTCTTTTTAAGGTCCTCAGCAGACTGTGACTTTTTAAGCTCAAGGTATATGATTGTTCCCTCTTTAAAAAAATGCACAAAAGGTTTTCCTGAAAGACTCACTATTCTGTTTACAGTACCGGCAACCGAATATATCAGATTTGATAATCCTTCCTTGCTTAAATGCCTTTTTTCCAGATTCTCGGCAATAACACTGCTTATTATAGAATTCAACTTATCTGAATGCCCTCTCATGACACTCATTATAAGTTCCTTTTCCATTTCTATTGGATAATAATACGTGTAGTCCTTTTCACCTAATGCTTTTGAGGCTGTTATTACTATATTTTTTCCTGGAGTATACCTGTTTTCCTCAAGTGCATAAAGGGCATTTGTGTATGAATTATATATGGAATTGATACCTTTACAGGATGTACCTATTGCCGCCACTATCTGTAATTCGTAATCAGTTTCAATTGTAAGTATTATATTGTTGAATGCAGCGTCAATTCTTTTAGTGTCCGTACTGCCTATAATCACGGCATAACTTTTAAAATCCAGCCCTACCAGCTCAAAATTGAATCCTTTTGTTAAGTGGTCGTGGAGAATCTTTTGAATTTCTTCTTCTATGGTAAGTAAGGCTTCACGTGAAAAACCCTTGGTAATATCCTTATAATCTGCAATTTCAAGTATTACTACTGTGTTTTCATTATACAGTACAGGATACTCACTTTTTGGAAACTGTCTCTTATATTGCTTAGATTTGACCATCCCTGAGAGAAGATCTCTTAAACCCTTTTCCTTTAGTGGTTTTTTACTTGTTTGAATAATTTCCTGCAATTGCTTATTGGTATTTTTTATCTTGACAGCATTTTCTCTAATGTATCTGATTTCATCATAAACCTTTCCTTCACCAATACCCCTGAATATATCAACTATGCTGTTGATAGGCCTGTACATCTTGCTGGCTATTCCAAGAGATATAATTGTTCCTGTGATGACCATTAAAATAAAGACCAGAATAGAAGTCCATAACAGTTTGGATACATCCCCTCCTACGCTTGTATCAGTAACATAAATATAATTCCAGTCAACCAGAGATGATTTTATATAATAATATCTATATTTTTTATCATCTATCCTGAAATTTCCTTCATGTGATATTCCCATCTGATCAGTTAAATTTTTAATATGGTTTATATTAAAAGTGTAGTTTTTAAGCCCTGATTTATACGCCACTTTTTGACCATCTTTAATAATAAAAATAGCTTCCTTGCTAGAAAGGTCCATGTTTGAAAAAATGCTTTCATTAAAAAATGTCATAAATACATGTATTTTTTTATTGATGTCCACCATTTCTTCTCTTACCATTAAAAAGCGCATACTCTCATCCGGGTTCCTGCCCTTTATTATATAATTCATTTCATCGTCCTTATCAATAATACGGCGCAGTATTAACGAAGCCTCAGACTGCTTTATTCCCAGTTGTTCCTTCAAGTACTCTTCCGGTGTCATTGTGCCCCAGGGACAAATCACAAGGTTATCAGTAACTTTTGAAACAGCCAGGGTGAAACCCATTTCTGCAAAGGCTTGTTGACTGTCAACAAGCTCATCATATATCTGCAAGACATTATAATAATCTGTGTTTGAGTTATGTACAAATGTTTTCAATTCACCGTTAATCAGCAGCTTATTAATCATATTGTAACAAATACTAATTCGGTCATCCATGCTGCTGCTGAATTGTTTGAGAATCTGCTGCCGCTTGCTTTCAAGGTCTGTTTTTATCATCCGGGTATTGTCCTGGAAATAAAAAATAGAAACTACTGAGGCATATGCTAGTACCAGTATGATATATGCAACAAAAAGCCTGATAAAAAATTTCTTTCCTTTCAATCAGGACACCTCCCGGTAGTTATTTCTCGTCAATTTCAGGATTATGAGAAATAAAACTACTTACGTATTATCTACTTCCTTTTCCTTGGTTTTCATGTTAGTTGAGGTACCGGCAGCAGTCAAAATCAACAAATTTCCGGGGCAGACATAAAGCCTGCTCCCGGAATACTTTCTACACCAGTTATGTTAATATTCTATTAGTTCATATACCTCTGATATGCATCATTGTATATTTCTATAATATCATCCATACCCATGTCTTTCAACCTTTTAATATAGCTGTCATAGTTTTCTTCTGCAGACTCACCCCCTAGTACCCACTTTTGCTCAGTTTCTTCCATGTATGTGTCAATTGCGTTCCATTTTTCGGCTATGACTTTCTGTTCCTCATCATTAAAATCAAGGGATGGAAATACTTTTTGTACAAGTCCCTTCTCCACATATTCATTGACTATATCGAAAGCCATTGGATTCATCCATTGTGCTTCAGCTTCCCAGCTCTTAAATGATCCGAACCTTTTACGTACTCCATCGCCTTCAAGCACAACTGTAACATCCTTATCCTGCTCAAATATCCAGTTCTTGTAGACAGGTTTGCCATCCTTTATTTCATAATGCACACCTTCCACACCAAAATTATGCAGCCGCTTACCTGTATCACTGAACCAAAAATCCATATACTTGATAGCTTCCACTTTCTTCTCGCTGGTTGCGGATATTGCCCAGCCCATACCGTCAACATTCTTTCTTGCCGAGGTTTCTTTTATGACTCCGTTTATATCTGCCGGAGGCAGTATTGGTTTAAATTCAAAACCTGGGATATCAGTTATCTTGTCATTGTAGGATGATGTTGTTGCTACCCAGTCGTGGGTTGCACCACCTGTATTATTTCCAAAAAGTATATCTCTG
>CAYYGK010000008.1:0-17335 GCA_964471145.1 uncultured Eubacteriales bacterium
ACGCCTTCGTACGCCCTGTTCATGGCTGAGGAACTGGAAGAAGCAGGAATAGACAAATCGGAGCTGAAACTTAAGGCAGGAGTTTTTGGAGCCGAGCCCTGGACTGAGAACATGAGGGTTGAAATAGAGGAAAGACTGGGTATACTTGCAATAGACATTTACGGGCTTAGTGAAGTGATTGGTCCTGGCGTATCAAGCGAGTGTGAATACAAATGTGGACTGCACATACCTGAGGACCATTTTATACCTGAAATAATCAACCCTGATACAGGTGGAGTTCTTGATGATGGAGAAACAGGGGAGCTCGTTTTCACTACAGTAACCAAGGAAGGATTACCGCTTATACGTTACAGGACAAGGGATATTTCAATGCTGCAGTATGAGAAATGCCAGTGTGGAAGGACATCTGTGAGAATGAACAAGGTCATGGGAAGAACTGATGACATGCTTATAATCAGGGGAGTAAATGTATTCCCTTCACAGATTGAAAGCGTTCTTCTCGAAATAGGAGATACGGCGCCACATTATCTATTGACAGTAGACAGGATAGACAACCTTGATACCCTTGAAATACAGGTTGAGATGACCCCGGGTCTTTTTTCAGATGAGGTAAGAGTGCTGGAGAAGGTGGAAAAGAAAATACGTGAAGAGATTCTTGGCACACTGGGCATAAGCGCCAGGGTAAGGCTTGTTGAACCCAAAACCATTGAAAGAAGTATGGGTAAGGCAAAAAGAGTTATTGACAAAAGAAACCTTGAATAAGTTATATGAGGAGGTATTGTAATGCTGGTAAAACAGATATCGGTTTTTCTGGAGAACAAATCAGGAAGGCTTGCAGAGGTGACAAGAGTACTTGGTGAAAACAATATTGACATAAGCGCTTTATCAATTGCCGACACAACTGATTTCGGTATACTGAGGCTTATCGTTAATGAACCTGACAAGGCATGTGAAACACTGGAGGAGAATGGTTACACGGTAAGCTGTACAAATGTTATAGCTATAGCGGTTGAGGACCGTCCGGGCGGACTGGCTGCAGCCCTCGATATACTTGACAAGCAAAAAATTGGTATTGAGTATATGTATGCATTTGTTGGCAAGACTACTAACAAGGCACTGGTCATACTGAGAGTCGAAAACTCCGAAAGTGCAGTCAGATACCTGCAGGAAAAGGATATAGAGGTATTACCCTCTGAAAAGGTGTATGAACTATAATGGTTCATACACTGCCCTTAATATACCGAGATATGAAATACTTGAATTTCCCTGATGATTTTGCATCATCAATAAAATGCTGCATAAAGCTCAATGCCTTGTCTCTCATTTGCGGTGTAACAGAATGATTACTGTACCTTGCTTTAAGAAAAATATCAAACAGGTCAGAAATTTTGTTCCGGTTCCGGGGCGGAAGAATAATGTACTTATCAAGCCTGTCTGCAAAAGCGGATACTGTTTCACCAGGATTTATTGGATAACCTGAAAAGGCAAGAAGTTTTAAGTAGATGGAAAACATATGGATAACGGCAGTTCGTGGTGCACACTTCTTTAGAATAATACTTTGTATTTTTATTCTGACGGCGTTTACAAGTGCAGCTGAAGCGACTAAAGCTGTTAGGGAGCCAGGCAGAAGGAGTATTATGATAAGAGGGCTTAATGCGTTGCTTTCGCTTTCGGTATTTGATGTATAATCTGAAAACATTTGATTATCGTACATTTCAAGGTCCTGAAGGTAATCATAGTATTCAGGGTTATTCAGAAACCCTGATGAAAAAGAAGGGTCAATAATCCTGTTTCCATAAAAGGCTGAAATAAAGGGGGAGGTGGGTTCGAAGGGAACCCAGCCAGCACCTTCAAGGTATACTTCTGTCCATGCATGAGCCTGGTTGTTTGTTACCCTGTACATATCGGATTTGTCATTATAAGGCTGCGCAGGGAGCACATATCCTTCAACATACCTTGCAGGAATACCGAGTGTCCGTGCCATCATGGTCATTGCAGTAGCAAAGTATGTACAGTACCCTTCTTTTCCATCAAACAGAAAATAATCCACAAAATCCCGTCCGGCAGGTATTTTACCAGGTTCCAGCGTATATGAATAGTTCTCAGAAAGATACCGTTCCAAAGCCTTGATTTTCTCATAGTTATTGTTGAATTTATCAGTTATGCTGTGGGCCAGGTATGAAATCCTGCGTGGGAAACCAGGTGGTGTCTGAAGGTACATTTCATAGTGTCTTTCAGCCCTGGCGGCGAGGTGCATCAGAATAGCAGGCTCATTGTCCGCATAATCGAACTCTGAGGAATCTGATGTCATCCTTGTTACGAAACGTTCATCGCTTTTGTCGTAAGTCAGGGTCAGTTCTTTTGAAGTTATGACTGTACCGTCATCCGGTTGAATATATATGAGGCATGGAACTGAGTTGCAGCCTGGGTATTCCTGGTTGAGAATATCCATGTAAAGGCCTTTCCGGCTGTTTTTCAATAGATTCTTAATGCTCTTGCTGTCATAATCTACTGCGATGTATTCCATATCATAGCTGAATCCTTTTGAAAGCATATTTTCAGTACTTAACAATTCGTGATGAGAAGTTTTTAGGGTTATCTCAAATCTACCAAGGTCAATCAGACCGAGCCGGGGTGGAATGAAAACAGTTTTTGTCTTAAGCCGTTCAAACCTTACATGTACTGACTGATTCTTAAAGAATCCTGTAGACATGTTATCATTGTTTTGCAAAAATGAAAGCCCGTTTATAAACTCAAATTTGTCCCAGCTATAATGCCGGTTGTTATTGCCTGTAACAACCGGATCATTAGTGTGCCAACGGTTGTTTTCATAAAAAGCAGGGCAGTTGCCCTTCAGATAAACAGGGCGTTCTGATTTTACGGTAAGCACATGTGTATCATCAAGTGAAACCTTGCCTCCGAGCATACCGCTGCTGTTACCGAATCCTGCTTCGTTTAGCGAAAAGTATTCAAAGGCTTCATGGTTTAAGCCTAAATCATTCCAGTAGTCTTCAAGCTTGAAAATCTTCCGGTCCATCCAGTCCCACTTGATTGGGGTGCTGTAATGAGGAAGCATTAAGGATATCAGGAAGACCGTAACTGAGAAAGCGCATGCCCAGAGGAAAAAACTGTTGCGGTTTAATACAGGGGAATCAGATTGTGAATAATAACGGTTGTAGATGTGAAAAAGGTAATATACAAGCAGTGCTGACAGAAACATATAGAAGTACGCATTGCTGTGAAGATAATCATAGAGCCACTGTACAATGAAAAAAGTCATTCCTCCTGCCAGTATCAATGGGAAATAGAATCTTATTTCGGTAAAAATGTATGTGAAGGTTACTGAAACTGCAATTATGCATAACAAAAGTCCAACACCATATATATTATTATATCCGGTCAGGCCGGATGAGAACTCATATACCCAGCGGAAAAAATCGGGTACCTGAGCCAAAGAGGAAAAGAACGCCTTCCTGAATGAAGGCACTATGGTGATAACTGCCAACGTAAGAATTGCAGTTGAAAGTGAAACGATTATCGATATCCTGCTATAGAGTATGGCATTTAGAACCACTACAAACAACAGAACCATCAAGAGAAGCATTGCATCTGAAAAACCTGTTCCAATAGAATGTGAGACAGACATTATAATACTGCTGCCAACAAAAAAGGTAAGAACAAATCCCGGGACTCTTTTTTTAAGTCTTAACAGAAACATTGCCTGTCAACTCCATAGTTTCATATGTTCTCAAGGACATCTGCAATATCATCTTCTATGCCAAGTACAGAACTCCTTATATTTATTCTGGGAAGAAATCTTATAATCTCATCCACAATATCGTTTTCATATGCCGATATATTTATCACACTTACATCGTTGCCGGAAGCCTGTGCTGTGTATAGAGTATCCACCAGGGGATAGCTAATGTTTGATGTTATGACAAACATGTTGGAAGATTCGCTGTTTGCTTCAAGATAGAGCTTTAACAGGTCATCCACACATATATTGCCATCAAAATCGATCACTGCTAGTTCATCATAAATATCCTTGAATTGCAACGGATTGGCTGCATGTTTTTCCACAACACGGCTTCCACAATAAACCAGTCTTACGGGTATCCACTTTGAAAGGCAGTAATTTGTAATAGATACCGTACATTCAACCGCTTTGTCTTCAACTGCAGTATTAATATTGGGAGAATATGAGCCTTTTTTTAAGTCCAAAATAAGTGAAACACTTGTCTGGGCAGTGTTCTTAAAATCCTTTACCATCAGAGTACCAGTTTTTGCAGTCAGTTTCCAGTGAATCTTTTTGAATACATCCCCATATGCATATCTTCGTATGGAAGAAATCATAGTCATATCCTCCCGGCGTGTATCCAGCAATGACTGTGAATCTGATAAATAGCCGGGTCTCATTCCAAGTCTGTAAAGTGTTATTATTCTCGGGTAAACAATCACTTTTTTGAGTCTCCCAGGTCTGTATTTAAGACTGAATAGTCCAAGAAAGTCAGTAATTACAAGCATCTCAAGGCCGATTTCATATATACCCCTGTACCTGCATTCAAGTTCAAAATCAAATGTCTTTAATGAGTATGGCATTAGTGAAAACTTCCTGTTGACAACCTGGTTTTTAAAGATTGTGTTCTCACCGCTGAATACAGCATTTAGATAAGGATATGGAAAAAAATCCTCATTTGCAAATATAACCGTGAAACCCACCTTGTCACCTTTAACTATATGATTTCTTTCAAATTCCTGCACAAATTTAAAGCGTGAGTAGACTAAGATTACATGGACAAGAGATACTGCAGGCAGAACCAAAAAGATGTGAAAAATGAGATAAGGTATCATTCCTCCGTAAAAGTATGGGAAAAGAAATGAAAGAAAAAGAAGCAGAAGGTAAAGAGCCCTATTTTTTCCCATTCTTGCTCACCACAGGAACAAGCACATCTTCCATGATCATCTGAATGATATCCTCTGATGAAACATTCTTGATTTTTGCTTCCTGTTTTAGTATAAGCCTGTGAGAAAGAACCGGACATGCCATTTTCTTAACATCTTCAGGAATCACAAAATCCCTGCCATTGTAAAACGCATGTGCCTGAGAAGCCCTGAGCAGAGAAAGCGAACCCCTGGGGCTTGAACCCAGGGTTACTTCATCATGTGATCTTGTCCGGCCGATTATTTCTACGATATAATCATGTATGGAACGATCTATGTAAACTGTTTTTATATAGTCCTGCAGTTTAATAATGTTCCCGGCTTCTGCAACAGGCGAAAGACTGTCAAGAGGGTTATCTATTAAATATTCATACAAAATACGGCTTTCCTGTTGGGGCGTGGGATAGCCTATGGAGATTTTCATAAAGAATCGGTCAATCTGGGCCTCGGGCAGCGGATAGGTACCCGTATACTCTATTGGGTTCTGGGTTGCAAGAACCATAAAAGGCTGGGGCACACTGTATGTTGTGCCATCAACTGTAACCTGACCCTCTTCCATAACCTCAAGCAGGCTTGCCTGGGTTTTGGGTGTGGTCCTGTTTATTTCATCAGCAAGTATCATATTGCTCATTATGGCTCCCGGCATGTATTCAAACTCTCCGGTTTTTTGATTATACATGGAAAAACCTGTTATGTCTGAGGGAAGTACGTCCGGCGTAAACTGGATTCTTTTGAATGAACAGTGTATAGATTTTGCTATGGCAGATGCAAGGCTTGTCTTTCCGACACCCGGCACATCCTCAATGAGAATATGCCCCTTGCAAAGCAGTGCAATGACAGCGTTTTCTATAACATGTCTCTTACCGATTATTACCTTCTCAACGTTGTCAGTTATACGTGAAGGTATGGCACCTATTTCATCCATAAGCAAATCCCTCTGTATTTCTGTTTTTTGCATGTATTAATTCTACTATAACATGAATTGTGCATAAATACACGTTTTTCACAAGTTTTAGGATTGGAATCTAGTGAAATTGATATTCTGTCAGGGAATATCAAGCCGGGAGGCAACGTCTTTTAGCGTATCTCCTGATTTTTTCAAAAGTTCTTCTTCATCCTCACTAATAGATATATCAAGGACCCTCTCAATTCCGTTTCTGTCAACTACAGAGGGCAGGCTGAGGCATATGTCTGAAATCCCGTACTGTCCATTCATGAAGCTGGATACCGTAAGTATTGAATTCTCATCCCTGACAATAGCCTCTACGATTCTCCTTACAGCCAGTGCAACAGCAAAATATGTGGCTCCCTTTTTATCAATAATTTCATATGCGGCATTTTTTACCTTGTTAAATACTTCATGCCTATAGAACATGTCGTTGCAGTTCTGACACCTTTTACAGTATTCATCCATAGGGATGCCGGCTATATTGGTGATGCTCCAGGCAGCAACTTCCGTGTCGCCGTGCTCTCCTATAATATATGCATGTACATTCCTTGAATCAATGCCAGCATGTCTTCCAAGCAGATATTTGAATCTTGCGGTATCGAGTACCGTTCCCGAGCCTATGACCTTGTTTTGTGGAAATCCTGATAACCTGTATGTCACATATGTCAGAATGTCAACCGGATTGGTCACTACAAGCAGAATGCATTGAGTATTGTATCTGGTTATGTTTTGTACTATTCCCCTGAATATCTCAGTGTTTTTTTTAACCAGATCAAGCCTTGATTCTCCGGGTTTCTGGTTTGCTCCGGCTGAAATAATAATAATATCTGCATCCGAACAGCTGCTGTAATCTCCGCTGTAGATACTCAATGGCCTTGTAAAAGGCATCCCGTGGTTTAAGTCCATAACCTCACCTTCAGCCTTTTTTGTATCGATGTCAATAAGGAGAATTTCGGATACATGACCTCCAAGCATGAGGGTGTAGGCAGTTGTGGAACCTACATAACCGGTACCTATAATTGCAACCTTAATTCCCTTGTATTTATGCATTTATGGACCTCCCTGAATTTCATATTAGAAATCCTGTACATTTAGCTTACCACAAACAGACATGCAACAAACATTGATTTGACATGAACTATACTGATATAATAATGTCAGCATGTAAAAATAGTTACCGGGGGAATAGGATGAAAGCAGAAATACTATCAGTAGGAACTGAACTGCTTATGGGGCAGATAGTCAACACAAATGCACAGTATATTGCCGCCAGGCTTTCCGAGCTTGGTGTGTATGTATATCACCAAAGTGTTGTGGGAGACAATGAAATAAGATTGAAGCAGGCCATCAAGCTTGCACTTGGCCGTTCGGATACAGTTATAACTACAGGCGGGCTTGGACCTACAAGTGATGATATCACAAAGGAAACAGCTGCAGAACTGTTAGGCAAAAAACTTCTCATAGATGAAGAAACAATGGTGAAGATAAAGAATTTTTTCATAAGGCTTGACAGAAAGATGACAGAAAACAACATCAAGCAGGCTTATGTTCCGGAAGACAGCAGAGTATTGAGAAATAAAAATGGTACAGCCCCTGGCTGCATTATTGAAGAATCCGGTAAGTCTATAATACTTCTGCCCGGGCCTCCTGCTGAGATGAAACCAATGTTCGAGGAGCATGTAATACCATACCTGCTGGGAAAAACTCCTTACAAAATTGTTTCTGCGTATATCAGGGTTTTTGGACTGGGTGAGTCTTCTGCCGAAGAGAAGATTATTGATCTTATACGCATGCAGAAAAATCCTACCATAGCACCCTATGCCAAGCAGGGTGAGGTGACTTTCAGGGTAACGGCAAGGTGCAAAAAGGAAGAAGATGAAGAAACCCTGCTTGGGCCGATAGTACATGAGATTAAGAAGAGGCTGGGAGACAACGTATATTCATTAGAAAATAAAGCAATGGAACAGGTTTTGGTTGAAATGCTGCTTGCCAGGGATATTTCAGTATCTGTTGCAGAGTCATGTACAGGAGGGCTCATATCCAGCAAAATTACAGATATACCTGGGTCATCTGGAGTCTTCAAGGGCTCGGTTGTTGCATACAGCAACTCTGTAAAGAAAAAAGTCCTTGGAGTGGACAGGGGTATACTTACTCAATATGGTGCAGTAAGCTCTCAGGTGGCAGGAGAGATGGCAAAAGGCGTAATGAAACTTACATCATCCGTTATTGGCATATCGGTAACAGGTATTGCCGGACCGGGAGGAGGTACCAGAGAAAAACCTGTAGGTCTTGTTTATGTTGCGCTGGCAGACAACAACGGCGTGACTTCAAAGAAACTCAGTCTTTGGGGAGACAGGGACAGGATAAGGAATATTTCTACACTGCACGCACTGGATTTAGCCAGGAGATTTGTGCTTGCCGGTTGCGATCATAGCATTCTCAAATAGGGAGGAATAATTTGACTGAGCAGAAAGGGAGTCTTTCGGGTGCCGCAGCAATAGTAATGTCTGCACTGGTAGTTAGCAGGGTAACAGGGTTTATAAGACAGACTCTTGTGCCCAATGTTCTTGGTTCAACAAGAATAGGGGATGCATATGATTTTGCATTCAGGATTACCGACCTGATGTTTTATCTCCTGGTGGGAGGGGCAATATCCGCAGCTTTAATACCGGTTCTTACCGGGTATATTACAAAGGGTAATGAAAAAGAGGGATGGAAGGCAGTAAGTACATTCATAAATGTTATTATGATTATAATGGTTGTATTTGTAGGTATTGGGATACTCTTTGCACCCAGGATAGTACCCATGCTGGCAATCGGATATAATATGAATACAGACAGAGAACAGCTTGAGCTTGTTATAAGGCTTACAAGGATTCTCCTGCCATCAGTTGGGCTGCTTATGATGGCTGGAATGACCAACGGTATACTCAATTCGTACCATCGTTTTGCAGCAGCTGCTTATGGTCCTGTCCTCTACAATATACTAAGTGCGCTCAGCATATATTTTCTCAGCAGAATAAGTGTTGAAAGCATTGCTGTAGGTGTTATGTTCAGCTCGCTTATTTATTTTCTATTTCAGCTTTGTTTTGCAGTAAAGAACCTGAAGTATTATGAAATGCGCCTTTATTGGAGGCACTCGGGATTCGCAAGAATGTTCAGGCTTGCAATACCATCTCTTATTTCGTCTTCAATAGCCCAGGTTAATGTATTCATAACCAGTATGTTTACAACGCTGTTTGCTTCAGGAAGCATAGTTGCCCTGAGCATTGCAGACAGGATCTGGCAGACACCTTACGGGGTTTTTGCACAGGGCCTCGGAATAGCAATGCTGCCTACAATGTCGGCACGTCATGCCACAGGCGATGTATTAGAATACAAACGGGTACTTATGAAAGGCCTGAAAACAGTTCTTCTGCTTACAATACCATCAGCATTTGGTTTGATTGTTCTAAGAAGACCGGTAATTGACTTTTTTAAATTCTCCGACATGTTTGACCAGTCCTCTATGAATACTGCAATGAATATACTGATGTTTTTTACCATAGCCTTGCTTGCCCAGTCGATTGTTGCAATACTGATACGTGCCTTCTATGCTGTAAACGACACCAAAACACCTCTTTTTACAGGTCTGGGAATGGTTGTTCTGAATATACTGCTAAGCTACCTGTTTTACAGCAGCACAAATCTTGGAGCTGGAGGCATGGCTCTTGCGTATTCAAGCGCCAGCATGGTAAATGCGTTTCTTCTTATACTGTTACTAAACAGGAAAATGAACGGGCTTGGGCTTTCTGAATTCCTGATGTTTTTAGCAAAGGCAACTGTTGCTGCACTGATTATGGCTGCTGTTGTACTAATAATAAACGTTATAATAGATATTAAAACCGCAAGTCTTGATTTCACAACATCAAACCTATTGGACATTGCAGGTTTCAAAGCACTGCAGTTTTCTGTCATAGCACTTAAGATTACTGCAGGAGCTGCAGTCTATTTCGCTGTAATACTGTTTTTTAAGGTTAATGAGGGGCTCTATATCTACAGGACTGTTGTAGACAAAATAGGAAGGCTGGCAGCAGTTGTTTTTCCCAAAAAGATATAACTGTGGTTTTGTTACTGAATAGCTACACATTCTGAGCAGATTCCTCTTGACTTGACAATAAAAGTAATATATACTTGGAACAGCTGTTCGGATGAGCAAATAATATGTGAGGAGGCATTACAAGATGCTTGAGAAAAAGAAAGCTTTGGAGATGGCACTGGGACAGATAGAAAAGCAATTTGGCAAGGGTGCTATCATGAAACTTGGAGAGGATACTCATCTAAATGTTGCATGCATTTCCACAGGCGCACTGGGACTTGACATAGCACTGGGAGTGGGAGGAGTACCCAGGGGCAGGATAGTAGAGATATTTGGCCCGGAATCTTCAGGCAAAACAACAGTTGCGCTGCATATCATAGCGGAAGCACAAAAGGCAGGTGGCGAGGCCGCATTTATAGATGCAGAGCATGCTCTTGACCCTGCCTATGCCCGCAATCTTGGTGTTGATATTGAAAACCTGATAGTGTCACAGCCCGATACCGGGGAGCAGGCATTGGAAATATCGGAGGCACTGGTAAGAAGCGGTGCAATAGATGTAATAGTGATAGACTCGGTGGCAGCGCTTGTTCCCAAGGCTGAGATAGACGGAGAAATGGGTGATTCACATATGGGGCTTCAGGCAAGGCTTATGTCACAGGCACTTAGAAAACTTGCCGGAGTTGTAAGCAAATCCAGGACAACCTCCATTTTCATAAACCAGCTCAGAGAAAAAGTAGGTATAATGTTTGGAAATCCTGAAACCACCCCCGGAGGAAGAGCTCTAAAATTCTATTCATCAGTACGGCTTGACGTAAGAAGAATTGAAACACTGAAGCAAGGCCAGGAAATGATTGGTAACAGGGTCAGGGTAAAGGTTGTAAAGAACAAGGTTGCACCTCCTTTTAAAACCGCTGAGTTCGACATACTTTACGGAAAGGGCATATCCGGCGAAGGCAACATACTGGATGTAGGAGTTGATGCCGGTATAATAACAAAGGCAGGTTCATGGTATTCCTATGGTGACCAGCGGATTGGGCAGGGAAGAGAGAATGCAAGGGAGTTCCTTGTTGAAAATAAAAAGATTACAAAGGAGATATACCAGAAGATACGTGGCAAGTTTGAGATGCCTTCTAATGAAAAGAAGCAAAAAAAGGATGAGGATGAGGATGAAAAGAAAAAAAAGTAGTATTATGTTGAAATGAGGTATGTTGCATGGAGATTACTTCAATCGAAAAGAGCAAAAAGCATGGAAATATCCTTTCGGTTTTTGTAGATGGGCAATTCTCATTAAGCGTACC
Organism: uncultured Eubacteriales bacterium; assembly: GCA_964471145.1. Taxonomy (GTDB): domain Bacteria; phylum Bacillota; class Clostridia; order Acetivibrionales; family STF1-152; genus CAYYGK01. The sequence continues at coordinate 11,270 of CAYYGK010000008.1, forward strand.
TGAAGAAGACTTTATAAAACTCGGACTTTATGAAAGACAGAGTGTTACGAAAGAAGAGATTCAAAGGATAAGAAATGAAGTTATTTACAATAGAGCACGAAAAAAAGCTGTAAACTATCTTCAATTACGGTTGCGGAGTGTGGATGAAGTAAGAAACAAACTAAAATCGGAGGGATATGATAAAGAAACAACCGAAAAGGTCCTGTCAGACTTTCAGGCAATAGGATATCTCAATGACAGGCTTTTTGCCCGGAAATTTGTATATGACAGGAATATGCTAAAGCCAAAATCAAATAAGATGCTGATACACGAACTTGAGGCAAAAGGGGTGGACACAAAAACAGCCCAGGAAGTGGTTTCGGAATGGAATACCGATGATACTCTTTTAGCTGAAAGAATAACAAGAAAGAAATTCGGCAAATACGACCTTAAGGATGACAGGATACTCAAAAAAATCTTCTATTTTCTCAAACACAGGGGTTTCAGTTATGAAACCATAAAAGAAGTAATAGCAAAGGTCAGCGGAAAGGATATCTTCTAGCTGGCCTACACTTTTACTGAATCTGAGATTTGAATTCCTTGATGAGGGCAGGAAGTACTTCCAACACATCACCAACAATTCCGAAATTTGCAACCCTGAAAATGGGGGCATCCGGGTTTTTGTTTATTGCTATGATGGTGTCAGAGGATGACATTCCGGCAAGATGCTGTATGGCACCTGAGATACCACATGCGATATATACCCTGGGACCAACCGTTTTTCCAGTCTGACCCACCTGGTGGCTGTATTCTATCCAGCCCGCATCAACAGTTGCCCTGGAGGCACCTACCGCACCATTTAAAATCCTGGCAAGTTCTTCAATAAGATTAAAATTGGAGGGGTCGCCAAGTCCCCTTCCGCCAGATACAATCACATCAGCCTCTGTAAGGTTGACCATCTCGCATACATTGGAAACAACTTCCTTTACTTTGACATTAAGACTATCAGCTATAACCACATCAGGATAAATTACTTCCGCCTTATTGTTGTAGTCAGGCTGGGGAGCCTTCATCACCTTTGGCCGGACAGTTGCCATCTGGGGCCTGTGATCAGGACATATTATTGTTGCCATAAGGTTACCGCCAAATGCGGGTCTTGTCTGCTTTAGTATCTTTCTTTCAGGGTCTATCTCAAGACCGGTGCAGTCTGCAGTAAGTCCGGTATTCAGCCTGGAAGCAACTCTTGGTGCAAGAGAGCGGCCATATGTCGTAGCTCCCACAAGCACAATTTCAGGCAGGTACTCCTTGATAAGCCCGGTAAATATAGAAGAATAAGATTCATCATTGAATTTCTCAAGGCTGCTGTGTTCGACAACATATACTTTATCTGCGCTGTGTGCTGATGTTTCCCTGATGGCATTTTGAAGATTATTCCCTATAATGACAGAAGCAAGGTAAGTTCCAAGGTCATCTGCAAGCCTCCTTCCGACTCCAAGAAGTTCATATGAAACATGTACGGGCAACCCGCCCTTATGCTCGGTATATACCCATACGCCGCAGTATTTGGAAACATCATTTTTATCTCCAGAATCGCCTTCAAGTATTATTGCATCAAATTTGCATGATGAGACACATGCTCCGCATAAAGTGCAGTTGTCAAGTATCACAGCTTTTTTATCAACTATGTCTATGGCACCGAAAGGACAGGATTTAAGACATAGTTTACATCCGGTGCATTTATTCTTGTCTATACCTATATCAGCCATTATTTGACCTCCATTTTTAGTTGAATTAACTTGAGCACTTAATGAACTTCATCGACAGCAGCTTCTGCGCAAGTAACCTGGCCTGTTCTTCAGGTTCTCCCTCAATCATTTCATTGTCAACCGTATGTTCAGGAACAAATGTCTTTATGACCTGTGTGGGAGAGCCATCAAGACCGCAATACTGCCTGTCAGCCCCTATATCATCTGCTGTCCATACTGGAATAGTTGCCTTCCTGGCTTTCATCATCCCTTTAAGTGAGGGCATTCTTGGTTCGTTTATCTCTTTTACTACAGTTATCAGAGCCGGAAGGGGCATTTCTATTACCTCATGCCCGTCATCAGTCATGCGCTGACACCTTATCATTCCGTCAGCGAGTTTTTCAATTCTTCTGACGTATGTTGTGTGGGGAATCCCCAGTTTTTCGGCAAGACCTGGACCAACCTGTGCAGTGTCCCCGTCAGTTGCCTGTTTTCCGCAAATAATAAGATCATAATCACCAATCTTTTTAATTCCCATAGAAAGAGCATAGGAGGTAGCAAGTGAGTCTGAACCTGCAAAAGTCCTGTCACTTAACAGTATAGCTTCGTCAACTCCAAGTGCGATGGTATCTTTTAGCAATTCTGCAACACTTGGTATGCCCATGCTCAAAACAGTAACCTTTCCATCGGTTTTTTCTTTTATTCTGAGTCCCTCTTCAATCGCATATGTGTCAAAAGGATTGATAATTGACTCAACACCTTCACGGATAATGGTGTTTGTTACCTTATTCATCTTGACTTCGGTTGTACCGGGCACCTGCTTTACGCAGACAATAACATTCAAGATTAAACACCCCCGTTTATATTCAAAAAATAAAAACTATTTCTTTGATTTAAGCCCTTTAATAAGCTCAAGTGCTATTACGTTTCTCTGAATCTGATTTGTTCCTTCATAAATCTGTGTTATCTTGGCATCACGCATCATCTTTTCAACTGGATATTCTTTCATATATCCGTATCCTCCCATAACCTGAACAGCATCGGTTGTAACCTTCATGGCTACATCCGAAGCCATGACCTTGGCCATTGCAGATTCTGCAGATATGTTTTTTGCACCGCTGTCAATATACCTGCAGGTCTGGTATATAAGAGCTCTGGAGGCTTCTATCTGTATTGCCATGTCTGCCAGCATATGCTGAACCGCCTGAAAAGACGATATGGTCTGACCGAACTGTACCCTTTCACGGGAATACTTCAATGCTTCCTCAAATGCACCCTGTGCTATTCCGAGGGCTTGAGCCGCAACTCCAGGCCTTGTTCTGTCAAGGGTTTTCAACGCAACCATAAATCCCATGCCTTCTCTTGCAAGAAGGTTTTCTGCCGGTATCCTGCAGTCCTCGAAAACAAGCTCCCTTGTAACAGAAGCCCTTATGCCCATCTTGTTTTCCTTCTTGCCAAAGGAAAACCCCGGAGTGTCCTTTTCAACTATGAAGGCACTGAAACCCCTGGCGCCCCTTGAGCGATTTGTACATGCTATTACTGTATACACATCAGCCTCACCGCCATTGGTAATCCACTGTTTTGTTCCGTTGAGAACGTATTCATTGCCGGATTTTTCAGCAGATGTTTGAATGCCCGCTGCATCACTTCCCGCATTAGCTTCAGTAAGTCCGAAAGCTGCAAGCTTCTTTCCCTGAGCAATATCAGGCAGATATCTGGTTTTTTGATCCTCGTTGCCGAACAGAATAATCGGAAATGCACCAAGTCCGGTTCCTGCAAATGCAAGAGATATTCCACCGCATGCTCTGCTAAGCTCTTCAACAACCAGAGACATTTCAAAAATGCCTCCGCCCAAACCTCCGTATTCCTCGGGTATATATACGCCGCACAGGTCTGAATCGGCAAGTACTTTTACAATATCACCTGGAAAGGTTCCCTCTTCATCATACTGTAGTGCGACAGGACGGATTTTCTCTTGCGCAATACGTGCAGCAAGTTCCTTAATCATTTGCTGCTCCTCACTTAAAAAATATTCCATATATGTGGCTCCTCTCTCCAATTATTAATAGTTATTATAATCAGGTACTAAACACTTTAACAAATTATATTACAAATCTTCCGCCAATGCAACAGCTAAGAGAGCCTGTTTTAAAATGAAAATCCTGATGTGCAGATGGCGTTGACACGTCTTTACAATAGGCTTAAAATATCAGTCGGAGGTGCAGGATTGGATAAAAAATTTGCTTTGGTATCTCTTGGGTGTCCAAAAAACCTTGTTGACAGTGAAATAATGACCGGCATCATGAAGAATGCGGGTTTCATACCTGTTAAGGATACTAACAATGCTGACATCATTATAGTTAATACATGCAGTTTCATAGATGAAGCAAAAACAGAATCTATAGATACAATTCTTGAAATGGCTGAATACAAAAAGAGGAAGTGCCGGGCGTTGATAGTATGTGGCTGCCTGCCTGAGATGTACCGTAACGATGTAATGAGGGAAATTCCCGAGGTTGACGCCGTGCTTGGCACAGGAAGTGTTGCTGATATTGCAAAAGCAGCAACCCGGATAATAAAAGGAGAGCGGGTATCGCTGTTTGGAAAGCATGGAGACCTGTCTTACCTGGATTTGGACAGGTGTGTTTCAACCGGACCATCATATGCATATCTGAAAATTGCAGAAGGCTGTGACAATCGCTGCAGCTATTGTGTGATCCCCAGACTTAGAGGCCCCTTCAAAAGCAGACGTATTGAAAATGTTGCCAGGGAAGCAGCAAGACTTTGTGGCCAGGGAATAAATGAATTAATTATTGCTGCACATGATACAACCCGGTATGGAAAAGACATCTTTGGGGAAGCAACACTGTCTGACCTCATAGAGACTCTCTGTAGGATTAAAGGTCTTGAATGGATAAGACTCCTGTACTGCTATCCGGATGACATAAACCGTGAATTTGTCCGGCGCATATACTCAATGGAAAAGGTAGTAAACTATATTGATATGCCGCTCCAGCACTCTGAAAAAGATGTTCTTAAAAGGATGCGCAGAAAAGGAAATGCCGGAGAATATCTCGACAAAATAGGCATGTTAAGGAGTATGGTTCCTGATATAATGATAAGGACATCATTGATTGTTGGTCTACCTGGTGAGAGCGAAGAAGATTTTGAGAATCTGTGTCGTTTTGTGGAAAAAGCAAGATTTGACAGGCTTGGTGTTTTCACTTATTCCAGGGAGGAAGGAACACCTGCCGCACAAATGAAAAATCAGATAGATAAAGATACAAAGGAAAGAAGAAGGAAAATATTAATGGAAATGCAGCAGGACATAAGCAGACAGAAAAACAGTCAAAGAATAGGCAGAACTTATAAGACAATTGTAGAGGGCGTGGCGGATGATGGCATGTTTTATTTCGGACGAACTTATGGCGAGAGTCCCGAAATTGACCCGGTTGTTTATTTGGCTGCACCGGGTGAGATTACACCAGGTAGATTTGTGGAGGCAAAGATCATCCATTCACATGAATATGATTTGATAGGAGATGTTGTCAATGAATTTACCAAATAGGATAACGGTGTTTAGAATACTTTCGGTTCCCGTATTTATGCTGTTCTTTGTTCCTTTTCCTGTTGAACTGCTTCATAGCACAGTTCTGTCACCCGTCAGGGATTCCCTGCTTGCGGTAAACAGATTTCTTATATCCTATGGTAATTATGCCGCAGCAGTCATATTCATAGTAGCTTCAAGCACAGATGCAGTAGATGGATACATAGCAAGAAAAACAAATCAGATAACAAAACTGGGCAAGTTTCTTGACCCGATAGCGGACAAGCTTCTAGTAACCGCAGCACTGATAGTACTGGTGCAGCGGAATCAGCTTACTGCATGGGCAGCTATGATAATAATTGGAAGAGACCTGATAGTAACAGGTCTCCGGCTGGTAGCAGCGGGAGAAGGGCAGGTTATTGCAGCAAGTATATGGGGAAAGATTAAGACTCTTACACAAATGGTTGCAATAGTAGCAATCATGCTGGACAATTTTCCCTTCAGGCTTTTTACAGATGTAAGGTTTGATAATTATGCGATGGGAATTGCGCTTTTAGCAACAGTGTATTCCGGTGCTGATTACATACGTAAGAATTCAAGAGTGCTTGATCTCTAGGTGAAAATAAAATGTTGCATAGGATATGAATATATAATATACTTTAATAGCTGAGAATAATACCAGGTAATAAAAAGCTGTTAAGCTATGGGGTGTGAGAGGTTGAGCAGGTCTTCGCTTGTAAAAAAGGAGAGGCAGCAAATGTTGCTACAAAAAATTAAGATGGATCCTTTTCTCAC
>CAYYGK010000008.1:17345-29296 GCA_964471145.1 uncultured Eubacteriales bacterium
AAGAGATTGCGGAAGTGCTCTCGGTGAGTGTTCCCACAATAAGGCTTGACAGGCTTGAACTTGGGATACCTGAAGTCAGGGAAAGAATAAAAAATGTAGCAGAGGAAAACTATAACAAGGTTAAGTCACTGGACAGCAATGAGATAGTTGGAGAACTCCTGGATATAAGGCTGGGGCAGAGTGGGATTTCGGTGTTTGAAACAACCAATACTATGACCTTTGAAAAGACAAAGATAGTGAGGGGGCATTTCATATATTCGCTGGCAGAGTCTTTGGCTATTGCTGTGATTGACGCACATGTTGCTCTTGTAGGCGTTGCCAATGTTAAATACAAAACACCTGTCTATGCAGGCACAAAACTTATTGCAAGGGCTGAGCTCAAAAGAAGGCGTGGCAACAGCCATATAGTATGGGTAAGTATTAAAGACAAGCAAATAGAAATATTCAGGGGAAAATTTATACTGGTAGCCCTTGAAAAAATCTGATTGTTGTATAAAATAGATAGCTAAGGGATAAAATGAGTTGATAAAAATCGGGAGTGAGAATTAATTGCTTATTCTTGTTGATGCAATGGGTGGTGACAAAGCACCCGGAGAAATAGTAGAAGGATGCATAGATGCTATTAAGGAACTCGAAGGTTATGACATTCTGCTGCTTGGTGATGTAAAATCAATAGACAGGATAATAAAGAAAAAGAAGTTTTTAAGTCCCCGGCTTAAGGTCTATAGCACATGTGAAGTAATTGAAAATGATGACATACCTACAAGAGCAATAAAGACAAAAAAAGATTCCTCAATGGTTGTCGGTCTGAGGATGCTTAAGGAAAAAAAAGGAGATGTGTTCATTTCTGCAGGAAACACAGGTGCTCTGAGTGTCGGGTCGCTTTTTATTGTTGGAAGAGTCGATGGTGTTGACAGACCGGCTCTTGCTCCGGTAATACCCACCAGGAACGGACCAACCCTTCTTATAGACGCGGGACTTAACACTAACTGCAAACCTGAAAACTATTTGCAGTTCGCCAGGATAGGTACCATTTATATGAGAGAGATGTTTGACATACCCGATCCCAGGATCGGCCTTATAAACATAGGCGTTGAAGAAAACAAGGGATATGAGAATATAAAGCAGGCATACACTATGCTTTCTGATTCAAATTTGAACTTTGTTGGAAATGTTGAAGGAAGGCAGATACCTCATGGAGACATAGATGTGGCAGTATGTGACGGGTTTATCGGTAACGTACTTCTGAAATTTTTGGAGGGTGTGGGTTCATACATATATGAGGGATTAAATGGTGTGTACAGGAGAAATATCTTCTCAAGATTCTCTGCTCTGCTAGTAAAAAAAGCGCTTAAGAGATTCATAAAGAGACTTGACTATGAAGAGTATGGCGGTACACCCTTACTTGGCATAAACGGTACTGTTGTAAAATGCCACGGCAGTTCAAATGCAAAGACAATAAAAAACGCAATACTCTCGGCTTACAAGTTTACAAAGAGTTCAATACTTGAACAGATAAAAAATGAATTCACCGGTAAGGAGGCAGAAAACTTTGGGGTCTGACAACTTTTCAGCAGGAATAATAGGTGTGGGCAGCAGCCTTCCGGAAAAACGACTCACCAATTTTGATCTTGAAAAAATGGTTGATACGACAAACGAATGGATAGTCAGAAGGACGGGAATTTCTGAAAGAAGAATACTTGATGATGATACCCCGGCACATCAAATGGGTGTAAATGCAGCCAAATCCGCACTTGAAAACGCGGGGCTGAATGCTAAGGACCTTGATCTGATAATTGTGTCAACAGAAGCTCCTGACTATCTTACTCCTTCAAGTGCATGCATGATACAGGGTGAGTTAAAAGCAAAAAAAGCAGCAGCATTTGATTTGAATGCAGCATGCTCCGGGTTTGTATACAGCCTGACTGTTGCAGAACAGTTTATAAAGACCGGTTATTACAGGTACATAATGGTAGTTGGATGCGAAGGCCTTTCAAGGATTATTGACTGGAAGGACAGGAACACATGTGTACTACTGGGTGACGGAGCAGGAGCAGCTGTTGTCGGAAGGGTGGAAAAGGACTTTGGGATAATAGCCACCAATATAGGCGCAGAAGGGGATCTTGGCAGATGTATTACAATACCCAGCTGCTTTATGAACAAGGAAGACATTGAGAAAAGGCCACGGGAAGACAAAAGGGTAATGTGGATGGACGGAAGTACCGTACTGAAATTTGCAGTAAGAGCAATGGCCAGGGCTTCACTTGATGTAATTAAAAAAGCGGGACTGAAAATTGAAGATATTGATATGGTTGTACCTCACCAGGCAAACATAAGGATAATTGAAGGCGCAGCCAGGAGGATGGGTATAGATAAGGAAAAGGTGTATGTAAATCTTCAAAGGTTTGGAAACATATCTTCTGCATGCATACCGGTTGCAGTGGATGAAGCAGTGAAAAACAATCAGATAAAAAAGGGTGACAATCTTGTCCTGGTAGGTTTTGGAGGAGGATTGACCTGGGCATCTGCTTTGCTAAGATGGGCGGTTTAAACCTATAATACTTTTTAAAAAGGAGAGACCATTATGAGCCGAATAGCATTTATATTTCCGGGCCAGGGGGCGCAATATATTGGAATGGGCAGGGAGATGGCGGAAGCTTATTCATCTTCCTCCGGTGTTTTTGACAAGGCTTCTGAAGCACTGGGATATGACATAAGGAAAATGGTGTTTGATGGTGACGAAGAAACTCTTAGGATTACTGAGAACACACAACCTGCCATACTGACTGCGAGTATTGCCTGCCTGATGCCTCTTGTTGAAAAAGGAATATTCGCAGAAACAACAGCAGGATTAAGCCTTGGTGAATACTCGGCTCATGTTTATGCAAAAACATTCCAATTATCAGATGCAGTAAGAATAGTGAGAAAAAGGGGCAGGTTCATGCAGCAAGAAGTTCCTGAAGGAGCAGGAACTATGGCTGCAATCATAGGATTGGATAATGAAACTGTATTAGACTGCTGCAGGCAGGCATCAGTTAACGGAATAGTGGAACCTGCAAACTTCAACTGTCCCGGTCAGGTAGTTGTAGCAGGTGAAGTACCTGCGGTGGAAAAACTTGTTGAAATCTGCACCAAAAAAGGTGCTAAAAAAGCTGTTGTACTTCCGGTAAGTGCACCTTTTCATTGTAGCATGCTCAAAGGTGCCGGAGAAAAACTTAAAACAGAGCTTGAAAAAGTGCGTATGAATGACCCTCAGGTGCCTGTTATTGCTAATGTAAGTGCCGACTATGTAAAAAATTCTTCTGAAGCAATAAAATGCCTTATAAGTCAGGTCTCCAGTCCGGTACTCTGGGAAGAATCAATACGTAAAATGATAAATGACGGGATTGATACCTTTGTTGAAATCGGCCCCGGCAAGGTTCTTTGTGGGTTCTTAAGGAGAATAGACAGAAAAGTTACCGCAGTTAATATAGAAAACATTGAAACACTTGAAAAGGCAATCAATTTACTTGGTGCCTGAAAGAAGAAAGGGTGAAAACATGAAACTATCAGGTAAAACGGCTGTTATTACAGGTTCAGGCCAGGGTTTAGGTAAGGCTGCGGCATTTGCGCTTGCTGAAATGGGGGCAGACATAGTTTTAAATGATATTGAATCTTCCGCTGCAATAGACGCTACACTTAAGGAACTCATTGACAACGGCTACAATGCTGTAATCTCAAAAGGTGATGTAAGAAATGAAGAAAATGTTAAGTCACTCATGTCCAAAGCGGTTGATGAATTTGGAACCCTGGACATCCTTGTTAACAATGCAGGAATTACAAGGGATAATCTTATGATAAGAATGTCAGAAAAGGACTGGGACGATGTTATTGACATAAATCTAAAGGGTGCTTTTATGTGTATAAAAGCAGCAGCCAGGATAATGATGAAACAAAAAAGTGGCAGGATAATAAATGTATCATCTGTTTCAGGTGTTATGGGCAATTCAGGGCAGGCCAACTATTCCTCGTCAAAGGCAGGCCTTATTGGGCTTACAAAAACCACTGCAAGAGAACTTGCATCACGGGGAATAACTTGTAATGCAATAGCACCTGGGTTTATTAAGAGCAAAATGACGGATGCACTTCCGGAAAAAGTCAGAGATGACTACCTCGGCAGGATACCACTTGGAAGGTTTGGGACACCTGAAGATGTGGCACGTGTCATTGGTTTTCTAAGTTCTGATGATTCCGGTTATATCACCGGGCAGGTCATCAATATTGACGGTGGTCTGCTTATGTAATACTATGTATACAGATTAGGGGCATTAGGTATGACTGTTACCTGGTCAATTAAAGGAGGTGAAACTTCATGTTTGAAAAAATCAAGAAAATAATTGTGGAGCAGTTGGGGGTTGACGAGGATGATGTAAATATGGAATCTTCGTTCATTGACGATCTGGGTGCGGATTCTCTGGATATAGTCGAGCTTATAATGGCGCTTGAGGAGGAATTTGACCTTGAGATACCCGACAGCGAAGCCGAAAAAATATCTACAGTTGGGGATGCTGTGAATTATATTAAAAACAACACATAAAGAAGTCCCTTAAAAAAGGAACTTCTTTATTGTTGGGCCGTCAGCCTAGGCTGGGGGCTCCCCCGTGAAATTTCAAAAGATTTGCGTAATTCAGGCTTATTTAAGGCTAAGCGCAAATCGTTATTTATAAATACTCAACATGTGAAGAAGCAGGGGAGGGTTTTTTATGAGCAAACGTGTAGTCATAACAGGAATGGGAGTAATCACTTCGCTGGGCTTTGACTGCAATACATTCTGGGAATCACTTACTGAAGGGAAATCAGGGATTTCAGCCATAACAAAATTTGATGCTAATGACTTCTCTACTAGAGTTGCAGCAGAAATAACCACTTTTGATCCAACAGAATATATTGAACGAAAAGAAGCAAAAAGAATGGATACCTATACTCATTATGCTCTTGCTGCAGCAAAAGAGGCGATAGAGAGTTCAGAGCTTGACCTTGAGAAAACCGACAGGAACAGGATGGGAGTCATTATCGGTTCCGGAATAGGCGGTATAGAAACACTTATTACACAGCACAAAATACTCATTGAAAAGGGAAACAAAAGGGTAAGTCCGTTCTTTATACCTATGATGATAGCTAATATAGCATCAGGCAGGATAGCAATACAATTCGGTGCCAGGGGATTTAACGAAAGCGTGGTGACAGCATGTGCTACAAGCAGCAATGCAGTAGGTGATTCTTTCAAAGTTATTCAGCGCGGTGATGCCGATATCATGATAACCGGAGGGGCAGAAGCCTCACTTACTCCTTTATCTTTTGCTGGTTTCTGCAATATGAAAGCAATGTCTGCTAATGAAGACCCTGATACCGCTTCAAGGCCTTTTGATAAGGAAAGAGACGGTTTTGTAATGGGTGAGGGCGGAGGAATACTTATACTCGAAGATTACACACATGCGGCAGCCAGAAACGCTCCGATCCTAGGTGAAATAGTTGGTTACGGATGCACTTGTGATGCATATCATATTACAGCTCCGGCCGAGGGAGGAGAAGGTGCTGCGAGGGCAATGAAAATTGCCATTTCAGATGCGGGAATTGAACCTGAGCAGATTGGATATATAAACGCACATGGAACATCAACGCCTCACAACGACAGAAATGAAACTTCTGCAATTAAGACAGTCTTTGATGATTATGCGTACAAAATCCCGGTAAGTTCTACAAAATCAATGACAGGACATCTTCTCGGAGCGGCGGGTGCAATAGAGGCTATATCCTGCTTAATGACAATGAAACATTCCTTTATACCACCGACAATTAATTATAAAACGCCTGATCCTGACTGCGACCTTGATTATGTTCCCAACAATGGAAGAAAGGCTGATATTGAACACTGCATGTCAAATTCCTTAGGGTTTGGAGGGCATAATACTTCTCTGGTTTTCAAAAGAGCTTGAAACCGGAGAATCTTATAATGGGGAAAAGTATTTTTGATAAAAACAGACCTGTGGAACTGGAAAAAAAGGCAGGATACTGCTTTAAGGACAGTTCCATTCTTTTTACTGCACTGACACACAGTTCCTATGCAAATGAGAACCGGTCAGCGGGAAATAAATGCAATGAAAGACTTGAATTCCTGGGTGATGCTGTTCTAAACACTGTTATAAGCGAATGGCTTTACCGGAAAGGAACCATGCCCGAAGGAGAGATGACAAAAATGCGCGCATCACTGGTATGTGAGGTTTCACTTGCGAGGTGTGCAAAAAGGCTTGAACTGGGGAAATATCTTTTTATGGGCCGTGGAGAGATGCTTTCGGGAGGAAGGCAGAGGGATTCGATACTATCGGATGCATTTGAAGCTTTAATCGGTGCTGTTTTCATTGACGGAGGAATGGATAAAGCAAGAGGCTTCATAAAGAAAACCATGGATTATGTTTTTAAAGAGGCTCTAAATGGAGCTTTCTTTTTGGATTATAAGACAAAACTGCAGGAGGCGGCACAGGCATCAGGATGTAGTAACATTACATACAAAATAGTTGCTCAAAAAGGCCCTGAACATGACAGAGAATACTACTCACAACTATCTGTAGACGGCAGAATACTCGGCAGTGGAAAAGGAAGGACCAAAAAAGAAGCTGAACAGTACGCAGCCAGGGAGGCTTTGACCAGAAAAGGGTGGTACAACTGAAAAAGATAAATGTAATTCCAATTTTTGTACCGCATATGGGATGTCCTTTTGACTGCATTTACTGCAATCAGAAAAGCATCAGCGGACAATCAGAAGAAATGAACAGGGATAGGATGAAATCCCTCTTAGACTCCCATTTGAATACTATTGACAGTGCCAGACAGGTGGAAATAGGCTTTTACGGAGGAAGTTTTACGGGCATCCCGGAAGAAAAGCAGATAATACTTCTTGAAACTGCATCTGATTATTTAAAAAAGGGAATTGTACACAGGATAAGGTTATCTACAAGGCCTGACATTATTAATAAAGAAGTTCTTAAAAGGCTTAGCAATTATGGTGTGGGACTTATTGAACTTGGTGTTCAGAGCCTGGATGATACTGTACTTGCAAAAAGCCTGAGAGGTCATACTGTTAAAGAAGTATACAATGCTGTCATGTTAATAAAGGAATCAGGTATTAATCTGGGTATACAGACAATGACAGCACTTCCTGGTGATACAAAGAAAAAATCTATACAGACTGCGTTAAAAGTAGCTGACCTGAACCCCGAAACCGTACGCATATACCCAACCATCGTATTAAAGGGAACTGTACTTGAACGGCTCTTTAACAAAAGAAAATATGTGCCCCCAACACTTGATGAGACAGTAGAAACATGTGCAATTCTACTTGATATCTATGAAAACCACGGTATTAATGTTATTAGAATAGGACTTCAGCCCACTGACATGATAAGCACTTCCGGACATATTACTGCCGGGCCTTTCCATCCAGCTATAAGACATCTGGTTGAGACCATGCTTATGAGAAATCGGCTTGAGCAAAAACTAAAGGTAAAAAAAGTCCAAAAGGATGCTATACTTACTATAATAACATCTTCGAGGAACATGGCAAATATTATTGGATACAGAAAGAAAAACAAGCAGTATTTCCGGGAGAAGTATGGTTTTATAGACGTTAAAATTGTTTGTGACACTGAAATGAATAACTATGAATTCAGGATTATGGATTAATTCTTCATCTTTCTTTTAAATTCCAATTGTGCTACAATAAATGAAAGTTAACTTATGATAAATGATTTCTCAAGCAGGGGTGTTGAGATGTACCTTAAAAAACTTGACGTACAGGGTTTTAAATCCTTTCCCGATAAGCTGTCGCTTGAATTCAGCAACGGCATAACTTCAATTGTCGGGCCTAACGGAAGCGGCAAAAGCAATATTGCAGATGCAGTAAGATGGGTTCTGGGCGAGCAAAGCATCAAAACCCTTCGTGGATCTAAGCTTGAAGATATAATCTTTTCCGGTACAGAACACAGAAAACCTATGGGTTTTTCAGAGGTTTCGGTGACTATCGACAACAGCGACGGAATATTACCTGTTGAGTATTCTGAAGTAAAGATTACAAGGCGTATCTTCAGATCGGGAGAAAGTGAGTTCTATATAAATAACACGTCATGTCGTCTTAAAGACATATACTCGTTACTGCTTGATACAGGGATAGGAAGGGATGGGTACTCAATAATAGGGCAGGGAAGAATTGACGAAATACTAAGCAGCAGGTCTGAAGACAGAAGGAATATCTTCGAAGAGGCATCCGGGATTATGAAGTTCAAGGTAAGAAAGAACGAAGCTGAAAGGAAGCTGAAATCGACAAGTGAAAACCTTGTAAGAATCAATGATATAATAAATGAACTTGAAAACCAGATTGAGCCGCTCAAGGAACAGTCTACAAAGGCAAGGAAATATCTTGACCTTCGAGAGAACCTGAAAACACTTGAGGTAAATCTATATATTATGAACATAGACAGATACAATGAAAGGCTTAAGGAATATGACAGGAACCAGAACGAGCTTGAAAATGATATAACGAATGAGATGGACAAGCTTGTATTGAAAAAGAATGAAAAGCAGCAGAATAGTAAAAGGTTTAAAGAACTTGAAGGAAAAATGGAGACAGTAAGAAGCCAGTATTATGACCTGGAGGGAAGGGTTGAAAAATGCAATTCACAAATTAGAATAAATGAGGAAAAGCTAAAAAGCATGGATGAGAACATAAAGAGGATAGAATCTGAATCAAATGAAGATAAAGAAAAGATTACCAGGTTGACGGAAGAAAGGCAGGATTGTTATCAAAAGAGAAAAAGACTTGAGCAGCAAAGAGAGGATAATCAAAATAAACTTCACGAATACCAGGCAAAAATGGAAGAGATTGTTTCAACCCTTGATGAGTCTGAGATTAGTATAGAAAAGCTTAAAACCAGCATGGATGAAAAAAATGAAACACTTTCAGATAAAAAAATCCAGGAAAACAATATTTTGAACAGGATAATAGCTCTAAACGACAGGAAATCGGGACTGGAAAGGGAAATAGAAGGTCTTCAAGAGGATATAGCTGCACAAAGCAGCAGCAGGGAAGAACTGGTCGAAAGTACAGGAAAGGCAGAGGCGGGGATAAACGAACTTATTAACAAAAGAAATATCGTTGAAAAACAGAAACAAGAGAACAATGAGAAACTCGACCAACTTAGAAAAGAACACAATGAAATGAAGTCGCAGCTTCAAATAAAGACATCAAGGTACAGGCTATTGGAAGACATGGAGGAGAACCTTGAGGGATACAGAAGGAGCGTCAGAAACCTGCTTCTGGCCTGTGAGAGGAACGAAGAGCTGGGAAAGGGCATACACGGTGCACTGGCACAGCTTATTACGGTAAAGCCCGAATATGAGAATGCTGTTGAGATGAGCCTTGGAGGAGCAATACAAAATGTCGTAACTGAAAAAGAAGAAGATGCAAAACGCGCTATCCGTTATCTAAAAAAGAACAAGCTTGGCAGGGTAACATTCCTGCCCGTTAGTTCCATAAGACCTTCTTTTGTAAATAGAAAAACAAAAGAAGGTCTAAAAAGCTCAAATGGCTTTATTGGAATGGCCTCTGAACTTACAGATTGTCAAGAAAAGATATCGGACGTTATTTCAAGCCTTCTTGGAAGAGTTGCCATATTTGATAACATCGACAATGCTGTCAATGCTGCAAGAAAATTTTCATACTCTTTAAGGATTGCAACACTTGACGGGGATGTCATTAACACATCGGGTTCCATTTCGGGTGGCAGCAGAGAAAAAAGCGCTACTGGTATTCTCGGCAGGCACAGGGAAATCACTGAATTGAAGAAAGAGGTTTCAAAAATCAGGCAGAATGAAGAAAAGCTGCAAAATGAACTGTCAGTTTATATTAAAGCTTTGGAGGAAAATGAAAGAATTCTGCAAGAAATCCGGAATGAATTAAAAGACAATGAACTAGTTAAAATACGTGATGAAAGCCATATTGCCAAGATTGATAAGGATATTGAAAAAGACAGGGCAAAGCTTGAAATGATGGTGGAAGAGAAAAAACAGGTTGAAGAGGAAATTAATTCATCCAAAAATGAACTGACCGGGTGCAGACAGCATATAGACTCTGTACAGCTTGATATAAAGGAAGCGTTGAAGAAAATTGAGCAGCACAGGAGCCGTTACAAGAAAGAACTTTCTTCAAGAGATGCTATAAGCAGCGACATTACCGAATTGAAGATATCCATAAATTCATTAAATGAAGGCATGGATTCAGTTCGTGATGTAATCCGCAGAATTGAAACCGGTATTAAGGAGCTGAACCAAAGCCTTAATGTTAAAGAGTTGCGGAAGACAAAAGACATGGAAATCATATGTGAAATAAAGGAAAGTAATGAAGGTATTAAAAAGCAGCTTTCCAGGTATACTGATGAAAAAACCGGCAGAAATCTTGAATTGGACAGGATAGGTGAGGAAAAACAGGTCATAAATGAAGAAATGGAATCTATGGAAGAAGAAATAAAAGAGATTGATGAAAGGATCACAGATTTGAAGGAACAGACAAGCAGAATACAGGTCAGAAAGGCTCGAACCGAGTCAGAGCTCGAATCGGTACAGAACAGACTTTGGGACGATTACGAACTTACTTACGGTAATTCTATGCAATACAGAAAAAATATTGGCAGCGTGGCATCAGCCCAAAGGGATATTGACGCTCTCAAGGAAGAGATTAAGGATCTGGGCCCTGTAAATGTACAGGCACTTGAAGAATACATAAAAACCAAAGAGCGTTTTGAATTCATGACAGAACAGAAAACTGATATGGAAAAAGCCCAGGAGAAACTGAAAAAAGTTATTTACAGGATGACTTCAATTATGAAGAAGAAATTTATTCAACAGTTCAAGCTGATAAACAAAAACTTCAACCTGGTGTTTAAAGACCTTTTTAGAGGCGGAAGAGCCGAACTTAAGCTGACAGATGACATAAATGTACTTGAAAGTGGAATAGAAATTGAGGTGCAGCCTCCCGGTAAAAAGCTTCAAAACATGATGCTGCTTTCAGGCGGGGAGAGAGCCCTTACCGCTATTGCACTTCTGTTTGCAATAATCAAGCTTAATCCTACTCCTTTCTGCATACTGGATGAAATAGAAGCATCGCTTGATGATGCAAATGTGTATATTTTTGCTGAATACTTAAGGGGTCTTTGTGATGATACACAGTTCATAATGGTAACGCACAGAAAAGGGACAATGGAGGCATCTGATACTCTTTACGGCGTCACCATGGAGGAGCGCGGAGTCTCAAAAACAGTTTCTATAAGGATGGAGCAGGCAAGGGAGGCGGGATAGATGGGACTGATAGAAAAACTTATGAAAGGTATGGCCAAAACAAGAACAGGTATTGCCGGAAGGATCGACGGTCTGCTGTCATCGTTTCGAAGAATTGATGAAGAGCTTTTTGAAGAACTGGAAGAAGTTTTGATTGCTTCTGATGTAGGCATACATACTACACAGCATTTGATTGATAATTTAAAGGAGGAAATAAGGCAAAAGGGACTTGGCGATCCTCTTGTAATAAAGGAGCTGCTTAAACGGCATATGATATCAATACTTGAGGGGAACAGTAACCTGAATATTGAAACAGTTCCATCCGTTATTGTTGTCCTGGGAGTTAACGGAGTAGGAAAGACAACTTCGATTGGCAAGTTATCATACATACTTAAAACCCGGAATAAAAAGGTTATTATAGCTGCCTCCGATACATTCAGAGCTGCTGCTGTTGAACAACTGGAGGTGTGGTCAAAAAGGGCAGGAGCTGATATTGTCATGAACAAAGAAGGCTCGGATCCTGCTTCAATAGTTTTTGATGCGATTCAGGCTGCAAGGTCTAGAAAGGCGGATGTACTTGTTTGTGA
>CAYYGK010000009.1:0-9788 GCA_964471145.1 uncultured Eubacteriales bacterium
ATTACAGGATGACGGGGCCGATACTGTAGAAGCTAATGTTCTCTTAGGACATGCTAAGCTTCTCTTGCGCCCATACTACGGATATATACCCACATGTTATATTGAATGTTAAAAGGGATGCAGTTAGTACTTTGGACGATTTGTATTCCAATCAATCCATAAACCAATTAAACCAATTAGTAAACAACCCGATTAATTTTTGGTAATGTTAAACGAGATATTCTGTAACAATTCAGTAATAGAATTATTCATGAAATTTAGACAATTAAGCACTTTAGCGTGTTTCACGAAATATATGCCTGACTGGTTTCTTACAGTGCAAGAAGCATGGTAAAGATGAGGTCATCGGTTGAGGGTTCCATTTAACTTTTTCCTTATAATATCGGCATCTTAGAGGATGGATGAAAATTCATGTTGTAAATATGGTTTTAATCTTGTCGCAATGCAGAAATAAGTCGTATTTACTTTCTTTATCTAGTTGACACCAGAGATGCCCGCATTGAAGTAGCACTTTAAAGGGATCGTTCGAGCAGACGATCCCTGGTTTGCTTCATTTCAATTATTTCATTATAATATAGGGCTCATCACTGCTTCCTGTCCCAGACTCTATTTCAGCCTTTTCAATATCCAGAAGCAGTATGGGACAGACACCAAAGATGGCCGATGAAGTCCTGTAGCTTATATATCCCTCATTATTAAGTGTGCTTAAAAAGCAAGGTTCTTCATTTGTGGGAGTCCTCAGCCAGTATTCGACACCTGCATATCGTTTTTCCTCCACCTGGCGGATGGCTGCCTCAGTGGCTTCCCTTTTACTTTCGAAACTGTTTCCTTCAACCCATTCTGCTAGTTCCTGGATGGAAAGAAGAAAAATTCTGTCAGTTGAATTTTCATGATATGCCGATGCTTCATTTGATATTGATTTTGAAGGTATATCATATATATCATTGAAAGGTTCCTCTCCTCCAGCCTTCTCGGCCATATATATTTTGTCCAGCACAACTGGATGAGTAACGGGTTTTATGGCATTCTGTTCTGCCTGTGTAAAATTGCTGAGAAATCCAGGCTCATCTGCATATGGATTAATATTATACTCAAGGGCTTCTATCACAGGAGGCTGGGTACTGTATTGCACAGCAGCACTATTGCTGTTGAGCCATTCTCTCAAGTTGGAATTTTTCCACCTGCTGCTCCCAAATTTCTGAATATAATCGTCCCCTTTGTCCCATTGGCCGCTTTCAGCAGCATCAAAGGCCTTGAAGGTAATAATGTGCTCTGAAAACAGGAAGGCATTGTAATCTTCATCAAGGTTCACAACCCGCCATAATACCGGCTCATCGAGATACTTTCCCAATATAATATAGTCGCCAATTTTGAAAATCTGCTGTTTTTGAATGATGTTTTCGTCTCTTTCCTTGTCTCTGCCCAAAAACATATATATTAGGACTGCTACCAAAATCATTACCAACAGTACTATTATTAGGACAGACCTCTTTTTCATAATCATACACCTCTTTTTGGATATTATTTAAGAAATACGCTTATTGTAAGCTGTGGAGGAGCTATAGAAACACCTTTTGCAAATAAAAGTTCCACTTTAAGTCCATCCACCTTACAGTCAAGAATCTCGTTGCCAAGGCTTTTAAGGCTGTCAGGAGTCGAAGGGATGCCACCAAGCTTTTCCCTGTAAAAGTCATGTGCTTCCTGAAAGGTTTTATCATCTATAGTATAAGTCCTAGTCACCTTTTTTTCCATACCGGTAAACGTCGAATAAATCAAGCTTTGGGAAATAAGAGTTCTAAGTTTGTCATACATTATTATCTCCGGAAATCTGCTGTCAATAAGGTCGCTCTGTTCAACCACCTCATCTTCCGGCATATGTACGGAAAGAGTTACAAGGGAACTATCCTCTTCCTGTTCTTCAGCCCCGCAATAAGTCTCATATATTCCAATTTTACCTGCATTAGAGTGTGTTTTTGACATTATATTGGTTTGATAAAATACCTCGTCATACAGTTCCAGATAATGCTTTGCTGCTTTATCCGCAGATATTCCGGAATAAAACATTGCAATATAGGTGTTCGTGTATTCACCGGAATGAATGTTAAAGTCAATTGTAAAAGAGCTCATTTTAAACGTCTTCTTTTTAAACAGCGGCACTGTTTTTTCAGGAAAGCCTTCAATCAAACTTATGCTATCTGTTCCTTTTGTCTCTTTTTCAACAGTCCCATTTTCACGGGAAGTCTGGCTTTTCGCTGCAATGGTATCCCCGCCTGAAAACACAGAGTCCTTATTTTGGTCGCTTCTTTTGTCGCAGGCTCCAAGGGGTAGAATAAATACCGTTACGACCAGAAAACAAACAGTTTTTTTAAACATGTCATTAACCTCCCTTGAATACATTAAAGCATATTTCATCAAATATTTGTGTTAATTTTGTGTAAAATAAAATGGTACCCGCCGGTAAAGTGAGTGTCATACAAATTGCAGACATCAGGTCATTGAAAGCTTGTGAATTATAATTTTACTATCACCCACAGTCCGACACTCAGTCTATTCAATGCGTTTTCCCAAACTCCCTCTGTCGCGGATCGTCTCAACCCTTGCATACTGCTGCAGGTAATCTGCAATCTGCCTGTCTGCCGCCCCATCAGAAGCAATATTAATGGCAGTATTCTCAGCCGACAGAACCGGGTTCTAAAACATTGCATACAGGTTCCCGACCGTTTCTGGAAGCATCCTTACAAAAACATTCCCGGCCCGTTACAAGGCCTGGAGACTTTTTTGTTTTTCACAAAATTTACACATATTTTATATAGAAATCCTATAATCTCATGTTAAAATATAATTGTATGACAGGTATGTTTTACATAAACGCATTTTCAAATAATCAAATGCCGATAGTAATTACAGCCTGTATTTATAAAAACTATGGAAGGAGAGATTATTTTGAAAAGATTACTGTCTATTTTACTTGCAATTGCTGTTACCGCAGCAATGCCCTGCATTGCTTTCACCGAAACAAGCGATGAAAGTGAGGCACAGTCCAAATACCAGGACGCAAAGAACGAATACCTGAATATTCGCACGGAACTCGCCGGAATATTCGCCCAATGGGAAGATGCAGGCAAACTCAAGACCCCCGCAGGCAGACGGAAATTCGTAGAGGAGAACCTTGAAATCAAAAAACTGGCCCTTATTGCAAGATGTGATATCGCAATACTCAGGCTTGAACATGTGAAGGTCTATGTTGACAGCCATGATTTTGAAGATGAGGTTGAAATACTTGCGGCAATAGATGTGGAAATTGCAAAACTTCAAAATCTAAAGGCTGATATTGCCAGCGCCGAAACTCTTGCAGATTTCAGGGAAATCGAAAAAAAGGTCATTGAGGCCTGGAGGATCCAGAGAATCATTATAAAAAGGTACACCGGGCTTATCATCGCCGAAAGATTGAATGTTGCATGGAAAAGGCTTCAAGCTGTCGTTGACAGGCTGGATGAGGTTCTTGTACAGCTTGAGGAGGCAGGTATTGATATCTCCGAATACGAACAGGCTCTTGATAAGATAAAACAGGCTTTGGAAGATATCAGGCAAAGCTATGAAGAGGCGAGGAACAAATTCCTGGAAATAAAAGAAGAAGGGGATTTAAAACAGCTTTTTGAAACAGCTCACAACATCATAAAGGAAGCTAACCAAAAACTCAGGGATAATTATTATGATCTAAAAGAGCTTGTTAAAAATCTCAGGGAAGATATCAAAAGCCTTGCTGATTCAACAGGAGGGGTATAACCATTATGAAACACGCGATAAGGATAACAAGTGTTATTGTATCATTGACTGTCACTCTGCTTATGGCAAGCTGTACAAGGGAAGGCATATTAAAGCGGAACCAGACGGGCAAAAACACATATGAGACTACCCAAAAGGCATCGGGAGAAACCACACAAAAAGCTGGCAGTGCCACAAGCAGCACAGATACGGACAATTTTGCAGCGAGCGGTGAAATCCAAAGCAGCATTGAGGAAACAACAACGCAGCAAAACGAAGATTTGAAAAAACTGCTGGATTCCATTCAACTGCCCGATGAGAAGGAGCTTGATAAAATACTTGATCTGATCGACAGTATTGATATATCCGACAAGTTTGACCTTGAGTTTGACCCGAATGAAGACATGTAAAACATGTCTTCATTCCCCTATTATTTTAACAAGGGCACGCTTTCTCCTCCCACCGTCGAACTCACCGTAGATAATCTACTCCCCATGGGCAAACAAGTTTACTTCCGGTAAACGCAACAACCACTTCCCATCCCATGATAGTGCGCTTGAGATGAGCATCCGCATTTTATCTGAAGAATGATACTTATCCTGACTACAATAGTGGTGCTGAAGAATAAAACGTGCAGATGCTACAATACGGGCAATAAAAGATGTTGACTCAACCATAGAAGTGGGAATTCCCCTGCATACTGACAAAAAAGGAGAAATACCTACAATTTGCTTTTGATGCCCAACAAAAGGGATATACCGATGATAGAAAAAGACCCATTCTATAATCCGAACGTGTATGCTTTGTTTGTTATCATGGTTATCCTATTGCAACGGCGGCTGCACGGCATATTCCCAAATGGAGGGACAAAACCGGATACCTGTGTATGGATGGAGTTCTTCCTTCCCATGGTGGGAAAGGGCTTGGATTTGCGATCAGAGTGGCGGCCCTTGACAGGATGACCACAGAAGGAAGGAAAGAAAGATGTAATACTTGAAACGGATGATTTCAGGGTACAAGCCATAAAAACATATTTAAAGCTTGGATTTACTGCTGAATTCTTTTTTTGAAGCATTCAAGTTCTCCCGGTTCAAACAGTCTGTTAAAACGGCAGTCAAAGGTGTCGGCATCATAAAAATAACAAACCCTGTCGGTAATACCTTTGCTACAGGAAATTTCTGCAGCAGCCATAGGTTCATATCTGTTCTCCTTTGCTTTTGTATAAAACCCTAAAACATCCTTCAGGGGAGGGTATGGACAATATCCTGTGATTTTCATATAAAAAAGCCCCCATATATCGTATACAGCATTCATAATATTTGTTATAATCTCATCTTTGACACTTGAAAAGCAAAAAAAAGCTTGAAACTCATTGCAAATACTGGAGTTCAAGCTTTTCGATATCTATAAAAAAGTGCACAATGTCATAGTCTAATGGTTGCATTAAAAAATTTTTTCATTTGTTTTAAAGTGACGATCTGGTAATCGGTGTGGAAGCCAAAAACTGCATGTAATGAATCGGTAAAATCTGTCCTTGTGTATATTGGTTCATAACCTTCGCCTTTAATTTCCTTGAAGTTCATTTCACTTAATTCACTGATAATTTCATGACAGGTAAATTCTTCATTGAGCCTCTTTTCAAGCAGTCTATAAATGACTAAGGATATGAAGCAAGTGATGAAATGCGCTTCTATCCTGTCATCATCACTCAAATATACAGGCCTTGCCTTAAACTCACTCTTCATGATTCTAAAGCATTCTCCGATTTTGCGAGGTCTGTAATGAGCGAAGAGCTTTACTATCCACAAAGGATATCAGATGATGAGGAATATGAAGTATGGGCCAGGGAATTAGTAACCGACTGGCTCGACGAATTCCCCCACAACCTTGGTGATCTGAATGAGATATTAATAATAATATCCATTGATTTTATTCCTTCCAATTACCTTCCCACTGCAGCTTCCTGCGGTTTAGCAGAGGAATTTTTCAGGTCGTCATAGAAATTTGCTACCGTTACATTAATATAGGGGTACAGCCACAGAAACCCAATGCCAAATGTAAAAAGGCACAAAATGAACCAGCCTGTAAATCCCAGGTAAAGGCAGAACAGTTTGCCCTTGTGCCCTGTCATCATTTCTTTGCTTTTGTTAAGTGCATCAGAACCGGTCATTTCAGGGTTGTCATGCATAATATAAAATGCCATGCTGTACCTTAAAGCAGCTATGATTCCGGGTATTATAAACAGTAGTGACCAGAGCAGTACAAATACTGTAATCAACAGATGCAGTACAAGCGATTCGCCGAATCGCTTAAAACCGTCAAAAAGGTTTTCAATTGCTGGCTGTCCGCCCCTTTTCAGCCTGATGTAAAATCTTACAAGCCCCAGTGACAAAGGGCCGGCAACTATTAGCTGGCCTATACCCGCTAAACTTGAAGCAATACCCAAAAGAATGGTGAATACAAGAAAAATAACTACACTGTTTGTCCAGTTTCCGTTTAGCTGCTGGCGTGCTTCAGCCCTGAGAGCAGAATTTGGTGCAAGCCTCATATTTGTATTCATAATTAAACCCCCCCGTTAAATATAATTGCTTAGTGTATATAATTCGCCGGGAAAGTGCATATTCCTTTGAACTTAATTGAAAATTAACAATGCAAGGTCATTGGCCCAGTGTTCGATGGAAGATATCATTGGACTGCTGGAATCACACGACAGTGATCAGGTGCAAAGTGCTGTATGCGGGCATATATATTTTGGAAAGGACAGTGCATTTGAGGGCCTGCTCAAATACTATAATGAACTGAAACACTGTTAACAAACAAGCAAATCATAATTATAATATAATCAGATTAAAATCATTCTAATTATATAAAGGGTGAAGTTTTATGCCAAATGTAACCATAAGAGATATTCCCGAGGATGTCTTAAAAAAAATAAAGATTCTCTCTCAAACGAAGCGGAGGAGTATTAATAATGAACTGCTGCTGATTATTGAGAATGGTCTCAGGAATTACTCATGTGACAATGCAAGTGGGAATAATAACGCTGTATCAAAAGATGTTCAATTGTCAATATGGTCAAATCTTTCGGGAAAATGGGAAGATACCCGCAAAACAGAGAATATAATAAATGATATATATGAAAACAGAACAAAAGGAAGAGATATAGAATTATGATACTATTCGACACGGATACATGTATAGGTATTTTGCGGGGATATGAATCCGTGCTGTCCAGAAGAAGAATTTTCAATGATGAAATTGCTGTTTCTTTTATGACGGTAGCGGAGTTCTATTACGGTGCAGAGAAATCATCCAGTCCCGGCAAAAATTATCAGCTTATAGAGCAATTTCTTCTATCGGTTATAACTATAAATACTAGTAAGGCAATTCTGAAGGAATTCGGGAAACTTAAAGCTTTCCTTGAAAACCAGGGGAATTCACTTGCCGATGCTGATTTGTTAATCGCTGCAACGTGTCTTACAAAATGTGACTTGCTCGTAACAGGAAACACCAAACACTATAACGGGATTAGTGGTTTACGGCTTGATAACTGGCTTCGCTAATACCACATATTTGAAGTTGTTTTTGCAAAGCCATAGTCAATATTATCGAGCTGAGATAACCGTGTGCATAAAAAGCAACACCGGAGTTGCAATAGAAGCAGTTGTCAAATATATTCATCCCCCTCTCACCAAAAGCCTTGGATGAAGTGTTAAAAAATACTCAAAAAATTTATTGACACCCGTAGATTTATCTGCTAGAATGTTAGGCATAGCTTACAACTGATAATGGCTATCATTATCATCAAATGATGAGGGGGAGTGTTATGATGCCTTTAACAATGCTGGGAACAGGGAGGGAAGCAGTGATTAATAACTGCGGCAAAAGGGACAAGACAAGGAGATACCTTGAAGGACTTGGAATAGTACCCGGTGCGGGCATATTAGTGCTTTCGGAAGTGCATGGCAGCCTGATAGTCAGTGTCAGGGGGACACGAATTGCATTGAGCAGGGGTATTGCACAAAAGGTTATGGTGAATGCCTGAAAAAGGGGGTGAATGTTATGGGAAGGTCATTAAGGGAGATGAAACCGGGAAGCAAAGGGGTTGTAGAAAGAATTATAGGCAGTGGTGCGGTAAAGAGAAGGTTGATGGATATGGGCATTACTTCAGGAACCAGCATAGAAGTAAGGAAGGTTGCTCCGTTTGGAGATCCGATTGAGGTTAATATCAGGGGATATGAACTGTCTTTCCGTAAGGCTGAAGCGGAAAGTATAATCATAAGGCAGTAGTTGCTAATAATAGGGGGGTTATGGAAATGGGATATACATTTGCGCTTGCCGGTAATCCTAACTGTGGCAAAACCACGATGTTTAATGAAATAACAGGTAGTACGCAGTATGTAGGAAACTGGCCGGGGGTAACGATTGAAAAAAAGGAGGGAAGGGCCAGAAAGTATAAGGAAGACATAAGAATAGTCGACCTTCCTGGGAGTTATTCACTTTATCCCTACTCAATAGAAGAAGTTATTGCAAGGGACTATATTATTAAAGAAAAACCGGATGTGGTAATAAACATTATAGAGGCGACAAACATTGAAAGGAACCTCTATATGACAACCCAGCTTCTGGAACTTGGCATTAATGTGGTTGTGGCACTTAACATGATGGATGCTGTTACTGCAAAAGGTGACAGCATTGATGCAGGGATACTGGAAGAGCAACTTGGAGTGCCTGTAGTACCTACTAGTGCAAGGACAGGACAGGGGTTGTCTGAACTTATGAGAAGAACTCTTGACACAGCTAAGAGCGGAAATAGGGCAGATACCAAAAAAGGATGTGTCCCATATGACCAAAGTATTGAAGAATGCATAACACAGTTTGAGGGATTGCTGGAGAAGGCAGCGGCTGAAAGGAACTGCACAAAGAGGTGGCTCTCAATAAAGCTGCTTGAGGGTGATGAAAGAGTTACACGGCAATCAGGGATAGACGATAGTATTCTGGCACAGGCCTTGGATTGCAGAAACAGCCTGGAAAAGAAATTTGGAAGCGATTTGGAAACTGTTATCGCAGACAGCAGGTATAAGCATATTTCTGCTCTTGTAAAAAAGGCCGTTAAGAAGAAATACAATGGGGGCCATACGCTTTCTGATAAAATTGACAAGGTTGTAACCAACCGGATACTTGCAATACCCATATTTCTTGCAGTCATGTGGCTGGTATATTATGTTTCAATATCAACACTGGGAGACTACACAATAGGATGGGTTGAATGGCTTATTGGAGACATAATAGGCGGTACGATAGAAGGATGGCTAGTTGCGGCAGGCGCTGCCGACTGGCTGCTAAGTCTTGTAATTGACGGTATTATCGGCGGGGTAGGCGGTGTAATGGTGTTTGTACCCCAGCTTATGATATTGTTTTTCTTTATTTCGCTCATGGAAGACAGCGGCTACATGGCAAGGGTTGCGTTTGTAATGGACAGACTGTTCAGGAAATTTGGGCTGTCGGGTAAATCATTCATACCGATGCTTATAGGTACGGGTTGTTCCGTGCCGGGAATAATGGCGACAAGAACTATTGAAAACGAAAAGGACAGAAAGATGACAATTATTCTTACTCCGTTCATACCATGCGGTGCCAAATGGCCGGTTTTCGCAATGTTCATAGCAGCATTTTTTTCAGGAGAGGCCTGGGTTGCTCCTGCGTTATATGTAATTGGTATAGGAGTTGCGGTTTTGTCAGGACTTATTCTTAAAAATACCATTCTAAAGGGGGATGCGGCACCGTTTATAATGGAGCTGCCCGAATACAGGGTTCCAAAGATTAAAGGTGTACTGATCCACATGTGGGAAAGAGGAAAGGTTTTCATGATTAAGGCAGGTACCATAATATTCCTGGCTTCAGGGCTGATATGGCTGCTCCAGTCCTTTGATTTTTCGTTTGTGATGGTTGACCCTGAAAGCAGCATGCTTGCATCCATCGGCCGCATTGTTGCACCGGCATTTGCACCACTGGGGTTTGGT
>CAYYGK010000009.1:9798-29012 GCA_964471145.1 uncultured Eubacteriales bacterium
GCCGCAGTTGCGACAGTAACAGGGCTACTTGCCAAGGAAGTTGTTGTTGCTACACTTGGAATTCTGCAGGGAATCGGAGAAGTGGCAGAGGATGACCCCTCGCTTATTGAAAACATAAGGCAGAACTTCACGCAATTGAGTGCTTTTTCGTTCATGATATTTACCCTTATTGCAGCACCGTGTTTTGCTGCAATAGGTGCAATGAAAAGGGAGTTCAACTCCTGGAAATGGACGCTTATTACGGTAACATATCAGACGGGTCTTGCCTGGGCACTTGCCGCACTGGTATATCAGACAGGCAGACTGTTTTGATGAGAGGTGAGACAATATGATTAATTACGTGATAGCAGGAATTATCGCCGTAACAATGATACTTACAGCAATAAGGTATTTCAAAAGAAGGAGTAAAGGGTCCGGTATGTGCATTGGGAATTGCAGGGGATGTTCGTCGAAATGCGGACAGGATTACAACAGGAGGACATAAGAGAGATGTTGGAAGTTAAACAGAATTCTGGACAACTGCCAATGAAGACACAAGTGTTTACCAAAACAGTTTGTAAACTGTAAAAGGTTAATGTATAATAACTGTGTCTGTTAGCAAAATAAGGGGAGAAACAATGGCTGTATCCATAACACCATCGCTGGAGAATTATCTTAAGACCATTCTCCAGCTGCAACAGGAAGGCAGAACGGTGAGGGTCACAGATCTTGCCAGAAGGCTTGGTATTGCCAAATCAAGTGTAAACCAGGCTGTCGGTACACTCAAAAAGCGGGGGCTTGTCATTCATGAGCGGTATGGCCCACTTGAACTGAGCCAGAGGGGCACCAAAATTGCACAGGAGGTTAAAGAACGACATGACATTCTGCTCAGCTTCCTTACGGATGTCCTGGATGTGGACCAGGAAACTGCTGAAAATGATGCATGTCTTATGGAGCATGCGGTAAGCGGTAAAACAATGGAAAGACTCTCTGGATACATTGAAGACCAGGCTGGTGAGACAATACGGAAAAAGAAGGAGGACAGAAAAACAGCCAAAATTTTGAAAGGGCTTGATGAGGTTTTACCGGGTACCAGGGTGAGAGTGATAAGGGTGGAATCAAAGAGCAGGGAAACGCACAGACTGAGGGAAATGGGGCTTACTCCAGGTTCTGAAATCACAGTGGAAGGCTATGCTCCAATGGGGGACCCCATTGATATAAAGGTTAGGGGATACAACCTTGCAGTGCGAAAATCTGAAGCAAGAAATGTTCTTGTTGAAGTAATGGCATGACATATAGGGAGGTATGGCAATGAGAAGGGGTATCAGTACATACGGGAAGCTTTACAGGCTGGTTTATTACCTGCTTGTCCTGGTGAATATTTCACTGCTGTTCAGGCTTGTATTCAAGTTCTTCGGGGCAAATCCAGGAAACAGAATCATAGACTTTTTATATACCTGTACAGGTTATCTCGTAAGGCCGTTCAGGGACATATTTGATGTAATAGTGGTAAGAAGGGGAGGATACAACATGGTGATTGAGCCTTCGGCACTGATTGCCATAGTTGCGTATTCCATAGCCGCTTTTGCACTTGTCAGGCTGTTTGAGCTGCTGTTTTCCAGGCATTAAGACAGGCTTATCACCATGGTCTTTCTATTTTGATACTGTTCAAGCCGCTTCTCAATATGATATTCCTTAAATGCCTGTTGTACATGGCGGGGCATTTGAGGTTCTTAAGGCATATGTTCCTTCTAAGCGGCTTTAAGTATCTGTTATAGCGGTCTGCTGTATTGTTATCTATTCCCTCTTTTAAGGCCTGTGAAAGGGCAACTGAACTCCTGAATGCATAGCTTAAGCCTTCGCCCGAGCTTGGGCTTACAAAGCCCGCTGCTTCTCCCGTCAGCATAACTATGCTGTTTCCGGTGCATATCTGTCTTGTGTGTGTTGGACGGAGCAGAAAGCCTCCGTTTCTTGATATCGGGTGCTTCACGTTAAGGCCCAGGGTTTTCATCCTTGTTTTTAGAATTTCAAATCTTTTTAGAGCATCCTTTCCCGGTGTTAATGCGCTGCCCAGTATAACATGGTCCTCTTTGGGTATGGTCCAGGAGTAGTAATCTGTCACTGAACTGTCGAATATTGCACCGTAGCTGTTGCTGCTGCTATGCATTCTGAATGTCTCCTGGATGCATACATATGATTTGGGGAAGGGATGACTGCCGAAACCACACCTTCTTACCCGGGAAAATGCGCCGTCTGCTCCGACAAGAAGCCTGGCCCTTTCTGTGTATTCTTTTCCCCTGTAAGTATATTTGACCGTTATGCCGTCGTTTTCCTGGTTGAATGACTTAAATACACTGGTTTCGATTATTTCAACACTGCTGTGAACAATCCTTAAAAGCCATTCATCAAACCTCTCCCTGTCTATGTTGATGTAGTGCCTCTGGTAGTAACGTTCAAGGCTGTTGTCAAGGTCTATTGTCCTTACTGAAAACAGCTGGGGGCTGAGTATTGCAGATTCTGGCACGCCCAGGTTGAACATTGCCAGCATCAGCTGAGCATCAGGAGCAATAAGTCCCCCGCAGCATTTAACAGGAGCATGAGCATGCCTGGACAAGTTTCTCCTTTCCAGCAGGAGAACTTTGTATCTGCTGCCGGTAAACCGTGCGAGTGTGGCACCCGAAGGGCCCCCGCCAGCTATTATTATATCGTATATATTGTGCACCTGCCCTCTGCTTTTTAATATATTATATCAACATGCTGCCACAAATTAAACAGCAAAAATATGGCTGATGAAAAAGGGATATGGCGGGGGCATATCCCTTTTGGAGGGGTACAGACTGGACAGGACTGTGATTACTGAGAAAGACATAGAAAATATATTGATGTCAGTAGAAGCAATGGGACCAACCCACTACAGACGTTCAAAGGCGCTTGAAAAGCTTTCGGCGCTGTTCAGGCAGCACCGGGCAGCAAACTGGGTGGAAATAGACTTTACCGAATGGGACACCGACAAAAGGCAGGATACAAGAAATGAGTGTGATAAGGGAAAAGGGGGCAGGGGTGTGCTTGTAAAGAATGCCCCCTTTTCATCATATTACTTACAGGAATACTCTCTTTAAATCATTCTATTTGCGGGAGATGTTATCCTTCGCCTTACCTGAAACTAATATGCATTCTAATGGTATAATACCATACAAGCAACTGTATAACATCTCCAATTATTGAAAGATGCATTAATTAGAGGATATGGATGAGATAATTGATTACATTATACTGGATAATCCGGGAGCTGCAGAAAGAATGCTTGAGAAGATAATGTCATCTTCAAGAAGGCTCGAGGATTTTCCAAACCCGGGGGGCGCTACCACCGGATAGGGAACTAGAAAAAAAGGGATTTAGAATGGTTATTATTGAACCATACATTTGCTTTTACCGGATAATAGATAATTTTGTATATGTATATCGTATTCTGCATGGTGCACGAGACTATGGAAAAATACAAAAAGTAATAATTTATGGAATAATAAAACAGAGTGCCGCAGCCTGGGAGGATGCAATACCGGGGATGCTAAGGTTACTGGGGCATACATTCTCCCCGGCTTTCCTAAATACTGACAAGAGATAAGGACTTGAAAAAAGTACAATAAAACACTGAGCCCGCCATACCCATCCAACGAGTGGGTGAATTATTTTCCCTTATTCCTATGGAATATAACTTTAAACTGGTTTGTAAGCTCATCATTTATGAGGTCCACACTAATATTTCTTTCTTTGCATGCTTTGAGTATTCTTGCTATTCCAGTTCCCAGACCGGTATAGGGCAGTTCCTTCATAGCCACAACATGAGAAAGGATATTAGGGTTTCTTGGATGAGACAGGCCATGTTTTATGCCTTCTACTGTCAAAGTATTTGGCAACAGTCCGGGACTCAGTATTTCGACCCTATTGTCAAACACAAGCACCCTGATATTCGTATTTACGAAATAGTTTCTGTGGACAAGAGCATTGACTATTGCCTCCTGTAAAGCCTTTTCAGGTATTTCCCAGACTGCTCTGCTGTTAAAATTGTCATCCGGCTGTATTTTTCTCAATTGTCTGTCCAAAAAGCTCATTGTACTTTTATATATTGATATTATGTCCCCATTGATATATTCCTTATCTCTATATTGGTTTCCACCTATTTCGTTACCAACAATTGATACAGCCTTCAAAGTGCTTGATATTCTATCAATATACGGCTCTTTTTGAAACAATACCAAACCGCAAATTGTACATTGATTATTGTTAATTATTTTTAAATTTTCTAATATAATATTAAAACTATCATTTTTAGAATTTTTGTCTATATCATTATCTGTTTTCTCAGAAACAAATTTATTTAGTAACTGTTTATTTAGATTTTTTATTGATGTTTTGGGGATTACCATTTCATCTGCAAGCACATTGAATGATTCCTGTAACAACCTTCTCATTTCTTCCCTGGTTGCCTTTCTTTTGTCTGCTCCCACTTTTACCCATACATCACTGCCGTTGGACATATAATATTTGTTAGGTCCTTTTGGTATGATCATAACCATAACTACAGATTTATCTAAGTTAACAGTATCAACTTCAACATTTATTTGAGGTTCTATTTTATTTGTACATGCATTGGAGATCCATTGGTTCAGCTTTCTTATCTGGTTTTTTTCAAGACCCGTTATTTCTCCGTCATCATCTACTCCAACAATAATCATGCCGCCTTTACTGTTGGCAAAAGCTCCAACTTCAGCAGCAATTTGAGAGGGCCCGTTAAACATTCTCTTAAACTGTATATATGAATTCTCTCCAGTTTTAATAATACTCTTTAATTCTTGAACATCCACTTGTCAAACTCCCCACTATTATGATTAAAAATTTTATTAACAACATTTTATCAAATACAGGTTGCAAGTACAATTATTTTTCATCCCTAACTTGCAAAAGGCCGTTTTTTCTTAAATTTTACGCTATTTGCAAATAGCCTGTGTCAGCAACTTGCGTGGTTAATCTTATTTGAGCAGCGCATACTATTTGGGTAAAAAAGGGTTTCCTGAATATGCTTTTTTATGATATGCTTTATTTAAAATTTCAGATAATTAACGGGGGTAAAAATGGTTTATATCCAGGCGTTGTTTCTGCTTCTGTTTCCATATGCGGCTCTGAAGGTATCAGGTTCAGGCCGGCGTGGGCTGGTAAGTCCTGTGCTCTTGTGTTATGCTACCGGTATACTCATAGGAAATCTTCCTTTTGTTCCCCTGGACAAGGGGCTTTCCATGACAGTGTCGGAGATTTCGGTACCACTTGCTGTTCCGTTGATACTTTTCTCCACAGATTTTTTCATGTGGCTCAAACTGGCCAAAAAAACTGTTATTTCGTTTTGCCTGGTGATAGTCAGTGCTTTTGCAAGCGCTGTTCTGGGTTCACTTATTTTTTCCGGTTATATTTCAGAGCACTGGAAGGTTTCAAGCATGCTTGCGGGGGTGTATACAGGAGGCACGCCAAACCTTATGGCCATAGGGATGGGACTTGGCATCAGCGAGGACATACTTGTGCTTGTCAATACATCGGATACCATTGCGGGAGGCCTATATCTTCTTTTCCTCATAGGCCCTGCCAGGTGGCTCCTTTCCAAATTCCTGCCTCCTTTTAAAAGCAGCGGGGAAACAAGTTACACCCAGGCAGACTATTTTCCCCGGGAGGGCGGGGAGCAGTTACGGTTTTTCAAGAGAATGACCGGTTTAATACCAGCTTTTGGGATGGCTTTGCTTTCCCTTGGGGCAGGAACCGGAATATCAATGCTCCTTACAGGAGGACTCAATATCGCACCTGTTATGCTTGTGGTTACTACATGCGGTATTGCTGCTTCATTTTTAAAAAGGATAAGGAGCATAAGGGGTACTTATGAAGCCGGGCAGTATATAATCCTCATTTTCTCACTGGCAATAGGCACAACAGTCAATTTCAATGAGATACTCAAAGCCAGTCCTACTGTTTTCATATTCACACTGTCTGTTATGACAATCGCAATACTTGTGCATTTTATACTTGCGGCTATTTTCAGAATTGACACCGACACGACTCTGATAACATCCACCGCAGGAATATACGGCCCTGCCTTCATAGGTCCTGTTGCAAATGCAATAAAGAACAGGGAAGTAATTGTATCGGGGCTTGCATGCGGGCTTGTCGGATATGCTGTAGGAAACTACCTTGGTTTTCTGGCGGCTTTTATTCTCGGGCCCTGAATGCTGAAAGGAGTATGCAATGCTGCAGATTAGAGAAACAGGCAAAAAAGAACTAAAGAGTTTTGTGGATATGGAATGGGACATATACAAAAGTGAGGACAACTGGGTTCCTCCTTTAAGGTTCAGTCTTTTAAAAACCCTCAGGGGCAGAAACAATCCGCTATTCATGAACGGGCCTCATACTTTTTTTATGGCTTATCTTAAAGGACGGCCGGTTGCAAGGGTTCTGACAGGAATAAATGAAAAGCTGAACAGGCAGAAGAATAAGGATGAAGGGTATATCAGCCTGTTTGAAAGCATAAATGATGAAGAAGCAGCATTTGGTGTGCTTGATGCGGCTGTCAGCTGGCTGAAAGAAAGGGGTATCAAAAAGGTAGCAGGACCGGTTTCTCCTTCAAACGGTGATGATAACAGGGGACTGCTCATAGAGGGATTTAACGGCTCCCCCGTATTTATGAATCCGTACAATCCCCAATATTATCCCGAATTATTTGACAAATACGGGTTCAGAAAACAGATGGATCTTCTTGCTTACTTTTTTGATGTTGAAAGTCTTGATTTGGAAAGGTTTGAAACGGCAGTCACTTATGCGATGAAAAAGTTCGGATTCAGGGTGGACAGATTCAGCAAGAAGCACATGGACAGGGAACTGCGTGACATAAAAAAAGTGCTGGATGTGGCTATGCCTGAGGAATGGCAGCACCTGGGTTCATTTTCCATAGAGGAGATACAGGCGGAAGCCGGAACATTAAAGATGTTTCTGGATGAAAACCTTGTACATATAGCCCGCTCCGGAGATAAACCGATAGGTTTTGTGGTGGCCATGCCGGATTACAATCAGCTCATTAAGAGAATCAATGGGAGGCTCTTCCCCTTTGGGGTACTCAGCATGCTTCTCAACAGGCGAAAAATAGACGGAGCAAGGATATTCATGCAGTTTGTGGTGCCTGAATTTCGAAACAAGGCAGTTAACAGTGCAATATATTATAGGCTGATGCTTGAGGGGAAGAGGAAGGGGTATACCCACGGTGAGGGTTCGGCTATTGCCGAAATTAATACCGAATCAATAAGGAGTGTGGAAGGAGCAGGAGGAAAGCTCTACAGAAGATACCGCATTTATGAAAAACAATAAGCGGCAGCTGGAATTATTTATTGAAAGAGTGGTGTTGTGATTGAAGATGATAAAAGTGATAGTTTTAAGTAGTCTTTTGGTTACAGCTGTAATTATACTGCAGGGATGTTCCTCCTTTACACAGAAAAGCACAGGACTTAAGAATAACTTTGAATGCAAAAAGGACCTGGAATACTTAAGGCAGCAGATTGAGGACCAGATACGCCTGGATGGATTATTAACCGGCATGGAAATGCGAAAAGACGCAAGGTGTGATGAAGTATCGGATTTCGGGCTTGTATTTGACGGTAAAGCCTTTGAGTTGGATATCAATGGAAACACAGACTTTACCGGGTTGTATACGCCGGGAAATACATATGACGGTGTGGAGGAAGGAGCAGCAGGCTCCAGATACTGGTCTGTCAGGGACAATTTCGGGGTATGGCATACATTCAGATACTCTGCTGCTGAATGAAGGTATAAAAAACCCCCGGAGGGTTGAACCCCTTCGGAGGCTTTCATACAGGGATATTACTGGAGTTCTTCAATACAGGCCTGGGCATTTTCTATGGCCTGTTCGTTAAGCGCCACTACTTCTTTAAGGTTTAAAATCAATTCGTCAAGTGCCTGTCCGGCGAGTTCAGGATTTCTTGCTTCCCTTGCCTCGTCCAGCATGTCGAAGACATCCATCCTGGCAAGCCTCAGCTCAAGAAGGTCCATTTTTATCTGGATGTTCACCCTCCTGTACTCCCTTATTTTTCTGAGGGTATCCCAATCTCTTTCAGACCCTGCCTGCCGCCTAATTTCGGCAATTACTTCAAATTTTTCCCTCAGGGTGGATTTCTGTTCGCGGATAGTTTCCCTAAGTGTCCTTACCTCTTCAATCTTTTCTCTCAGCTCGCCCATTTCCTCTTCCGAAAGCAAACGCAGCTGTTCTTCCTGCTGCTCAACCGGCTCATCCACTGCAGCAAAAACAGGAATGCTTATACCGGCAATTAATACCGCCACCAATGTCAATAATAAAACCCTTTTCACGAAAATCATCTCCCTGTGATTTATTTGATACTCTTATTATAGGAAACAAATACGGAATAAAAATATAAAAAGTGTAAGAAAAAATATGAAATTTGTATAATTCAATGGAAATATATAGAAGAGTTATTATAATTTTGTTTGACTCCGGCCCCAATTACGGATATTATGTATATAAAGGCAGCTTTTTAATTAACCTGTATGAATTCATAAGCCTTCATAACAAAAAGCGGGGGTTTTTAAAGTGTATATGAGAGCAACAAGGAACGTATTCAAGGCTGTATCGATTGTTCTTGTGTTTGTATTTCTTTTTCAATTTGCACCTGCTTCATATTCAGAGGGTTCAGTAGATTACAGCGAGCAGCTAAAGCAGCAGCTTGTACAGGAACTGCTGGACAAACCGCATCTTTTGACCGGCCCCAGTTATCCCGATATTTTACAGGACTTCTGGGGGATTGCCGAAATAGAGTACTTAAGTGACAAGGGCATAATAGACGGTAGACCTTCAGGTGTATATGACCCGGATTCCACAATAAAAAACGGGGAATTCCTGAAGCTGGTACTTGCCGCATTGGAGCATTACGGCATAACACCTGAAGGGGAAGAATCCGGCTGCACTTTGTGCGAACAGCTGAGACAGAAGATAGAGACTCACTGGATTGTTGAGCATGGATGGTATGACAAGGGCATATCCAGCGGGGTATTGAATCCGGGTGACTACGGCGGTACATACAACCCTGAAACTCCTATAACACGGCTGCAGATGGCAAGGATGATGGTTCGTGCGCGGCAGCTGGCAGGACAGTTGTTCCAGCTCAAGAAGATGCAGGCAGTGAGCATGCTTGAAGAGAGCTTTGAAGACGGGGGAGTACTGGAGGGCAGCAATGCCGTATACATGGCTTCTGCCGTCCTGTTAAGATATATTACGGGGTTTACGGACAACACGCTCAGGCCATATGAGAATGCAACAAGGGCTCAGGCTGCAGTTATAACATGGAGGCTTGTAAATGACTTATTAAGCATTGAGACAGTAAATGCAGGTGTAGACAGCAGCATGGAGTATGATGAATGGGCCGGGGAACCGCAGCCGGACGCACTTACCGGAATTGCAGAAGAGATAGCGGCAATGATAGAAGGCGGCATACAGCAAAACAGCATGCAGGAGTATTACTCCTGCATGACAGAACTGTATGAAAGGAGATATGGGCTGCTTGAAACAGAGTTTAGCGGTAAAATGCAGTCTATAGAAGCAGTGCAGACAGACCTTGGCAACATGTATGATACTCTTGAGGATACAGAGAATGGATTAGCGTATTACAACACGGACAACTACTGGAACCTCGAAGACTTTGAGGACGAAGCGGCATTTGCTGCATACCTTGAAGAGGAAACCTGGACTGAAAATGAAAGGCTTGAGGGACTGAATACCGGTGCAGAAAACCTTGAGGACGAGCTGACCGGTTTGGAATATGCTATGGAAGAAAACAGCGCCCTTATGGAGATGTATAGAAACAGTACGGCACAGTGCAGGGAAGAGCTTGACGGATTGTACGACAGCCTTGCGGAGTATGCTGAAGAGAACAGGCAGAAACTAAACTGCAGGCCAATAAAAGAGGCCTATGACAAACTGAAGGAAAAGCTTGATGAACTAAAGCAGAGACTTGAGCAACTCAGGGACGATGAAAAAGACGCAAAGGATGAATATGACAGACTGGAAGCTGCTGCAGTCCAGGCTGAGAAGGACAGAGACGATGTAAAAAAGAACATGGAGGATATTCTGGATGACATCAGGGATGCGGTCAAGGAGAGAAAGGACCTGTACAAGACCTACTGTTCCGGGTATGGGTGGACTTTTGATGCTCCAGCAGACAAGACAGGCATGAATTATATGGTTATTACATTCAGGGGAGTGGTAATATCAGAAGTCTATATAGATAGATACGGAAATGGCGGAAACGCTACACTAAGGGATTATCTTGAGAAAGTGGATAATATGCCGGTTAACGCAAGGCGTCAGGTACGTGACATCTGGAAAAGGATAAGGGATGCTAAAAAAGCATACAAGGAAGAGGAGCAGAAACTCGAGCCGCTTGAGGAGGCTGCAAGGGAAGCCAGGGAGAAAGCGGATGGTGCCAAAGCCTCCCTTGATGAGTTGACCGGCAAGAGGGAGGACCTGGAGGCTCAAATCAGCAATCTGGAACAGGAAATGGCTGAACTTGAGGCCAAATACAGCGAATGCATTGAAAGGAACGAAAGAATTGACCGGACTGCCAGGGAAGGCAATACTTCATACAGTGAGTCTATTGGCAATACCACTAATGCTGAAAATGACGTAAAGGAAGCTGCAAGAAACAGATGGGATGCAAGAAAAATACTGGATGGTATTAAAAACGACCCCGACAGCACAGGTGAGACTGACTGTCCGGAAGCACGCAGCAAGCTTAAGGAGTCTGACGAATACGGCGCCGAGGCAAGGGAGAAGCTAAATCAGGCCAGGGAAGAGCTTCGCAGGATGATGAGGTATTATGAGCAGGCTATGGAAGCATATAAAAGGGGAATGAACGAACTTGCAGAAGAACTTATAGCAAAGGCAGGAGAGTGCAGGCAAAATGCCGACAGACTCATAGAAGAAGCAGAAGCTCTTGCCGAAGCTGCAAAGAGGATTTCAGAGGAAGCCAAAGAGCTTGCTGAAGACTGCGAGGAGCTTGAAAGGAAGAGAAGACAGCAGGCAGCTGATGACGCTGCACAGCAGCAGCAAGAACAGCAGGGCGGACAGAATTCCAACC
This sequence comes from uncultured Eubacteriales bacterium, assembly GCA_964471145.1. GTDB lineage: Bacteria > Bacillota > Clostridia > Acetivibrionales > STF1-152 > CAYYGK01. Next base: position 20,973 of record CAYYGK010000009.1, read on the forward strand.
AGATAAGCGGGGAAGAAGCGCAGGACCTTGCAGACCTGCTGGATCGTATGGAAGAAGAACAGGACTACCAGGAGAAAACGGAAATGCTGCTGGAAATAGTAAAGCTCCTTTCGGAATACAGGGCATCCGGCAAAACCCTGCCGGCGTTTCTTGCAAGCCGTGTATCCATGGGGAGTACGGCAGCATCTGGCATTATAGGTCTGGGAATTTCTCTGGTATCCGCAGGCCCATGTCCATGGGTGGCTGTCATTGTTGCAAAGATAGACAAGATAAGGAAAGAAAAAGTGCTTGCTGCAGTAAATGGCGAAATATCATGGCACGAAGTAAAATACTACATGATACTGCACAGGCACTGGAGCAGCTATTATATGTCAAAATGCGTCCGGGGCAGGTAATATTACTACAGATCCGGGATGTTGTTGATATCCGAATAGGCGACTATGCCGTGTTCGCCCAGATCAAGGCCTTGCCTTTCTTCTTCAGGGCTTACCCTTATGCCGGCAGTAGTTTTTAGTACAGAGAATGCTATATATGCCACTGCTGCCGCAAGGCCTGCACATGATGCAAACCCAAGTGTCTGAACACCCAGAAGGCGCAATCCTCCGCCATACAAAAGCCCGCCGTCAACTGCAAACAGCCCTACCATCACAGTTCCAAAGCCTCCGCATATCCCATGTACCGATATGGCTCCAACAGGGTCGTCTATGCGAAGGGTTTTATCGAAGAATTGAACTGAAAGAACCATAAGCACGCCTGCTACAGCACCTATGACAAGTGAACCGTTTGCCGTTACTGATGAACAGCCTGCGGTTATTGCTACAAGGCCGGCAAGGCAGCCGTTAAGTGTCAGACTGATATCGGGCTTTCCGTATCTTAGCCAGCTGAACAGCATGCTTGATATTGTTGAAGCAGCTCCGGCCAATGCAGTTGTGACGGCTATAGAAGCAATAGCGCTGTCAGTTCCGGATAATGTGCTGCCGGGATTGAAACCAAACCATCCGAACCACAGAAGAAGTACTCCCAGTGCTCCCAGCGGAATGTTGTGACCGGGTACGGCATGCACCTTTCCGCCTGCATATTTACCTTTTCGGGGTCCCACAAGAGTTGCACCAACAAGAGCTGAGAAACCGCCCACCCCGTGGACAACAGTGGAACCTGCAAAATCGATCATACCAAGTTTCGACAGCCACCCACCTCCCCATATCCAGTGACCGGCCAAAGGGTAGGCGGAAGATACTATTACCACCGTGAATACCAGGTAGGCAGAAAATTTTGTCCTTTCAGCTACTGCACCTGAGACGATGGTGGCACAGGTGGCTGCAAAAACCGCCTGAAAAAACCAGAAACCATCAACAGGAATTCCAAAGTCAAAAAGATGTGAAGATGTCATTGCAAAACCTGCACTGCCGATAAGTCCCCACTTGTCCGGCCCGAACATCAGGCCGAAACCGACAAGATAGTAGACTACGAGGCCCAGGGATATAGTCATAAAATTTTTCATGATTATATTGACGGTATTCTTGGACTGGGTGAACCCTGCCTCAACGCACGTAAATCCCGCATGCATAAGGAACACCAGAAATGCTGCCATCAATGTCCAGACAGTGTTTATGGCAATGGCATTGCTCTGGGCAGTAGGTCCGGAAGCGGCAGCCATACCGGGAACGGCCAGTATAACCGCAACAAGTGTAAAAAAATATGTTTTCTTCATTGTAAGTCCTCCTATCAGGCTTTAGAGCCATGTTTTTATGCAATAAAAAAACGGCCTTATGCCAGGGAGAACATTCTCCCGCAACAGCCGTTTATAAAGCACCTTTACTTTATAACTGTCAAAAAACTGTATTGATTTTTCTTAATTATAATACTTTGGGTCATTAAATGCAACAAAGTTGCAGAAAAAAATATCCACAGCTTGAAAACCTGAATATCGTTTATACACATCATAAATTTACAAATTGAATAAAATCCCTGATCATGGTTACTCATCGGCTAGCTGGAACAATAATAATTGGCGTAATATAGTTCAAGAAGGAAAACGTGAATGGAATTTATTTTTGTATTGGCCAGGGGTTATGCCAAAATACTTTTTAAAAGTCTTGTTGAAGTGCTTTGAGTCATAAAAACCGACTTTTTTTCCTAATTCATAAATTTTAATATTACTCTTCTCTAGCAAATCTTTCGCCTTTTCCAGACGAATTTTTAGCAGATATTTAGAAAACTGTACTCCTGTTTTTTGGGAAAACAGACTACTGACATAACTATAATTCATTGAAAGCTCATTTGAAATATATGTTAGGCTGATATCTTTCTCATAGTTGTTTTCTATATAGTTAATTATATAATTTATAATCCAATTCGTATCAACCATGAGGTTTTGTTCTTTAATATGGTTGTAAATATTATCAATAAATCTTTTTACCACGCTCTTAATTCCCAGAATGCTTTTTGAGCTTTTTAACCCTATTCTTGCATCTTCAATAATGTCAATTTTAGGGTAAGTACAGACAATATGCATATGGAGGTAGTTAACCATATCCAACATGATAGCCTGAGTATCATATGCACATACTCCTTCTTTCTGTATCCAGAGAAATATCTCATCTAATAACCGATCCGCCTTGTCTTTTTTCTCACAGCGTAGTGCATCAAGTATCATTTTGTACTTATCGATATTTATAAGTACCTTCAAATGTCTCTGAATATTAGTAAAAGCACATAAATCGCTCTTTTTAAAGATACTTTCTTTTAAAGCAATATCAGCTTGCCTATAAAGATTTTTTAATGCCGAGATACCTTCCAGAGTCTCACTAAGACCGCAGCTGATTATAAAACTCTTTTGTTTAGATATACTTTTGAGTATATTTTTTAATAAGCAGTTGTGAGTATCGTTTATATTCAATACATAAATGAGTTTCTTATATATGTCAATATAAAAAGACAATATCGGAATATGGCTCATGCAAAATTCCCTGTCTGCGACCTCTTTAAAACGTATGATTCTACGGGTTTCTACTTTGCTAAAGTGAAATATTGCAATCCTGTATTTTGGATTAACCGTAGGTAGTTTAATTTTTGCATATAGATTATTTGTATTTATGAATACATTATTACCTGTCAGAAACTCATAAAAGAGAATACAGTCATACTGCATTTCCTTTTTTTGCGAATGTACATCTTCATGTTTATATTTTTCTATTTTTCTTTTTGCAGTTGTTAAAATTTCATACAACTCATCTTTACTGACAGGTTTCAGGACATAATCATCTACTTTGTAATTGATTGCTTTTTTTGTAAACCTAAAATCATCATACGCTGAAATAATAATAATATGGGCATTTAAATTCTCATTCTTCAAATTTTCAATAAATTGCAGACCATCTATACCAGGCATCTTGATGTCCACAAGAAGGATATCCGGCATATGTGCCTTAGCAATTTTTAAGGCATCTTCCCCATTTGATGCTTCGTATATTTTCCCAAAATCCTGTTCCAAATCCTGTATCATTTTGATAATACCAGTTCTTACAATATGCTGATCATCTATAACCAGAACCCCAGACATTTTATACCTCCCGGATTATACTGTCTATTGGCGGAACTTTCAAAGCGACCTGAGTTCCAACATTAAAGTAGCTTTCAACCTCCACTCCATATCTATTACCATATTTTAATTTTAATCTATTATTGATATTACTTAGACCGATTCCCCCCTTAGCATTTTCAGGATTCCTGCTACTTATATTAAATTTCAGATATTTGTTGATTTCTTCAACCTTCTCTTCTTGTATTCCAACGCCGTTATCTGTCACTGTTACAATAATTACTTCTTCATTGTATGAAATATTAATGAAAATGTAGAAGTTTTTTTGATTGTCTTTGAATCCATGTAGTATGGAGTTTTCAACTATAGGTTGAAGGATAAACTTCAAAATTTTGAAGGTTTGCAATCTTCCATCAATTTCCTTACATACATCGACTGAATAGTTAATATTACCATTCCTTATAAGGTTATAAATGTCAATATAGTCAGTAGCATTCTTAAGTTCATCCTTGATACTAACACATTCAGACTTTTTTGCAAGATTATACATAAAATAGTTCATAATGCGTTTTATTGAATCAGCTACTTTCCTGCTATTTTCAATTACAGCTATCATCCTGATAGTATCAAGCGCATTACAAACGAAGTGCGGTTTGATTTGATTTTCCAAAGATCTATAAATAGCTTCCTTTTCAGCTTTATTCAATGTATCAACCTTATCCATTAAATCTTTAATTCGATCCATCATCTCATTGAAGCTATTAGCTAGTTCCCCAATTTCATCAGTACTTGTTATCCTGATTCTGGTGTCAAAACTACCTTGTTTTATTTTATTTATCCCGTTTGTCAGTTTTAATAATTTACCAAGTATTAGTTTTGAAAGTATATACGATATTAAAACAAGGGTTACTATACTGGAAAGCAATACAACTGATATAATAGTTTTATATTTAGTACTCAAAGTTAATACATTTTCGGGAATATAATACAGAAGCCAACAATCAATACTTTGTATATATATTTTTGAGATCTGGTATTTCATATTATTTAATTCTATATACTCCAGTTTGATTAAATGTTTTTGATGTTCTACTGGTAAAGCATTTATATTATGGTTATTTGTATATAGTAAATTTCCATTTTTGGTAAAAAGGCTGGCAAACCCATATCCTTGAAACCTTTCCTGTTTTAATATACTGAGAAGTACATCTTCGAGGATCTCAATCTCAATGACTGCTACCATTCGGTCGAAATACTTTGAATATATTGGCATATATATGGCAAACACCCTTTTTTTCTCAGCATTTCTTTCCTGTATGGAGGGAAAGTAGATGTTTTGGTCATGTGTCGTTTCAACAAAAAACCGCCCATATTTATTATAATTGTCAGGATCCAAAGTTATTAATTTATTTTTCCACCCTTCGTTCAAAACTTTTTCATCATAATACAGGAAATCATATACTGTTGGAATAATGTGGTTGCCATGCAGTACTCTTATTGTATATATATATTCATTCTGATATTTGATGGTTTCAAGTTTGGGTATAATGTCATCCATAATAGCATTTACTATATACATGTCCTTTAAACTACTTGAAGTAACTAATCCTACAAGTTTTTTATCAGATTTTATTGTATTACCAATCTTTATAGAAGAGTTGATTTTTTCAGTTATGCTTGAATCCATTTGCTTTAAATGGCTTTGGACTATTGCTAAAAATTCCCTTTGAGTTGCTTTCTGCATCCTGTCCACTATATAAATTCCCCCAAAGCATATAGGAATAAGTACTACTGCGACATATGACAACATTAATTTTTTTGTAATACTAGTTCTAATAGAGTCTAAAAATTTCATTTTAATATTGCCTCTTAAGATTAATTCTTCAGTACAATCTGTCGAGTTAATTAATAGCGTGTTTAAAATCAACACAGACTAGCTTGTATTAAGTATATATTAATAGTGCACTTATTTCAAACCCAACTTATTCTGTTGCACTACGCACCCGGAACCGATGACCCTGAATAACTTCTTCTTTACGGAGAAAGTGGGAAATGTGTAAAGGCGCTGGCAAAGCACTGTTGCGAAATAAAGTGTGAAGCAATACTTAACTCAAGGTATACCGATGCTTTTAACTTGTGAACAGTATCATGTGACTGTGTCAATGTATCCATAGTCATGTCTATTCTGTATTTTTATATGCATGAACGTAATAGGCGCCCAGGCACAAAGTACCTTTATCATTGGTAAGCGAAGTTTTCAAATGTGTATGCCCTTCTTGCAATTCAACAAAAAAATTTATGCAGCAGTCAGTTTTGCGAATCTCCCTGGATAATTTCAGTTGTTGAACTTCGATGGCCGCATTGGTAAGATTCAATGCCTTTCCTCCACAATAATACCACCAGTTGTCTCGAGAAACATACTTTTTTTCCCATTTAATATCGTTTCCATCTATGCCGGCTACAATGGCCCTGTTGGTTTCTTTGGGCCATCGCCGTAGTTCAAATGTATACCAACCGCTTTTTTCAATGTGAATCTCCCAATATCCATTTACTTCAAGGCCTTTACGAATTAGACCCTGATTCCATGCACAACTACAATCATTATTTCTCCAGTCATGACTGGTCAGCGTAACCGGTTCAACTCCTATTGAAATAGGTATTTCTTTATAAAACTGTGCAGATACGATATCCCACCACTTTTCGTATTCCAAGCGAAGTAGTCTTATTACATCAGGATGCTTTTCCGCTATATTTTTTTTCTGTTCACAATCTACATTAATGTCATACAGTTCTGTAGCATTAACAAGCCTCCATTGTTCTGTCATAATTGAACTCTGTTTCCATTTTACAGGCTTGGGTACCCTTTGTGAATCAATAACAATAATGCGCTCTTTACAATCTTCTGTTTCTCCGTATAGAAGTGGGGCTAAACTTTTTCCATGAAAATTTATACCTTCTTTTACAGATATATTGCACAGATCAAGCAATGTAGGCATAAAATCCACATTGGCAGTCAATTTACCTATATCCGTGCCACCCTGTATCCCTCCATTGGGCCACTGTATAAAGAAAGGAACCCGATGACCTCCATCATACTCCGACCCTTTTTTACCTCGCATCCCTGCATTATATCCATCCAATACAAAACCATCGCTGTCCACTTCTGCTCCTGCGCTGGTGCCATTATCGGTCATAAAAATCAGGATTGTGTTTTGTTCCAACTCTAATTGCCGGATCTTTTGTTTCAAAACCCCAAAGTTCTCGTCAATATTGGTTATCATACCATAAAACCTTGCTCTTTCATCAGGAACCTTTCGTTTGTACATATCGTAGTATTTACTTGCCACATTGTACGGGGCATGAGGTGTATTTGTTGAAATAAAGCAAAAGAAAGGGTTTTTATTATTGGATTCTATAAACATCAGTGCTTCTTTGAAAAACACATCTGTGCAGTAACCTTGAAACTTTTTTACTTCCCCATTTACATAATAATTATCATCAAAATAATCATTGCCCCAGAAATCAGGAGTCTGGCCGATTCCTCCTCCCCCATGTACAATTGAGGTATCAAACCCCCTGTCATGCGGCCGATACGGGTATTCATCTCCCAGATGCCATTTACCGAAAATACCAGTTGTGTAACCATGTTCCTTTAAGGCCGATGCAATAGTCCATTCATTTTTGCGGAGAAGTGAACGGCCTCCTATGGTATGCCACACACCCGTGCTATTCGCATAATGACCTGTCATAAGACCTGATCTGGCAGGTGCACATGTAGGACCTGCATGGAAATTTGTAAAACGCATACTAGCCGCATAAAAGGCATCAATATTGGGAGTAATAACCCATGGGTTTCCGGTACATCCCAGATCGCCATATCCCTGATCATCTGTAAGTACAAAAATAATATTTGGTCTTCTCACGTTGTTCATAGAATGTATCCCCTTTATGTACCTAACCTTTAATTGACCCTATCATAATCCCTTTGATAAAATATTTCTGCAGGAATGGATATAATACCACAATGGGGAAGGAAGACAGCACCATTATTGCGAGTTGCATCGAGTTAGTAGTCACACCAAGTTCTCTGCTGGCTAATTTTGCCTGCTGCCCTCCTTTTGATACTGCTTCTTCAAGAAATCTCTGTGTGTGCAATACTCTCATCATTCTATGTGAAAGCGTTTCTAGATTTTCGCTTTTCACAAAAATCATATTGTCGAACCATGAATTCCAGTGTTGTACTGCCACAAACAATGAAACGGCGGCCATAACAGGCTTTGACAAAGGGATTATGATTCTGACAAAAACAAATAATTCGTTTGCGCCATCAATTTTTGCAGATTCTTCTAATGATGCTGGAAGTGTTTTAAAAAAGGACATGAAAATCAAAGCATAATACATTACGAACATCAAAGGAAGTATGTATACCAAAAAGTTGTTAAACAGCCCCAGTCTCCTTATCTGTAAATAATATGGGATTAGTCCTCCTGAGAAGTACA